>JABMMK010000130.1 GCA_013205605.1 Cytophagales bacterium
AACCACAACTTCCTTTCACAATGGAGGGATGATCTAAAGAACAACCATATTTCGAATAATCTTCCTTCGTAGCATGCTCGATGATTCCAGTTGTATATAGATGGGTAAAACCTTTATCGTGCAATACTTTTAAAGCTTTGTTGGAAACATCATTAAATTTAGTTGTACCATTCGTAATTGAATTTCCATTCTTTTGAGGATTTGTGGTTGTATTTCCCCACAGATGAAACATCATCTGATAAATGATCAACTTATGTGTTTCGTTTGACATCTATTAAACAAAAGGCTTTAGATATTCTTCAGAAATTTAAATATTTTAAGCGATGTAAACCAAGAAATTAACAAGGCAATTATTTTATTAAATCGACATCAGGCGTTGATTGATCCATTAAAGAGACTCCGCCTCGATCCTTTCTAGCAATTCGTGAGTAAAGACCTATTTCTTGGCTAAATATAAATGTGAAAAATAATTTTACGAAGGAGGTATGATAATGTAGATTATTATAAAATTCAGGTGCAATATTATTCAATTTTGGCAAATTATTCCACGGAATGGATGGCATATCATGATGCTCATTGTGGAATCCAACATTCATATTAATTGAATTTAAACCACCGTAATAACTAAAAGTCTCTTGTTTTTTATCTAAAACTAAAAAATGCTCTTGTATCCACCTGGCACCAAGCGGATGTAGTCCTACAGAAAACAAAAAGCTAAAACCTAGGTAAGCTAATGCTGACCAACCCCAAAAATAGACGATGGCTACATCAAATATTAATTGGACCACAATGTTCATAATGACATACCGATCTATAATAGCTAATTCAATGCATCTTATGGTTCTAATACCTTGAAAAAACGGGAACAATAGTAACCAAATCATTTTTCCAATAAAATAATTATTGATCAATTTGGCTTCCCAATAATCAGGTAAATCTGCATCTAATTCATGTACCCCTTGAAAAGCATGATGTTTTAAATGAAAGTTTTTGAATGAAATGGCTGTTGGCGCCAAAGAAGGAAGATTTGCAATAATTCCAGCAAAAACATTCCATGATTTATTCTTATAAATTAAGTTGTGCGCCGATTCATGAATACAAACAAATAAAGTATGTACTGGAAAAGCTCCTATAAACCAGGCCACGCCTAAGATGATATACCAAGAATAATCTTTAATAAAATAAGCAATCCCAATTTGTAAAAAGACACATGTCAAAATCCAATACATTGTATTAGGATTCTTGCCAATCAGTTTTTTTACTTCAGGGTGTTTTTTAATTATTTCGCGAGTCCTATTGCGATGTGGTTCAGACTCTTTAACCCAAATGAAATCATTCAATTCTTCCATAATAATTTAAAAAATAATACAAATATAATAATAGAAATATACTTTCTATTCTATATTCAAAAACTATGTGACAATATGTCATAAATTTATATGCAATGATTTTATGGCATTATCCTTGTAGAATGTGGGTGAAATAAAATAAAATTAATCATGGGAAAAATTATTGGAATTGATTTAGGTACCACCAACTCATGTGTGGCGGTTATGGAAGGTAGCGAGGCTGTTGTGATTGCAAATTCGGAAGGTCGAAGAACAACACCTTCAATCGTCGCATTTTTGGATAATGGTGAACGCAAAGTAGGAGATCCTGCTAAACGTCAAGCGATTACAAATCCACAAAATACTATATCGTCAGTAAAAAGATTTATGGGGAAGAAATACTCAGAAGTTAGTTCAGAGTTAAAGACCATTTCATATACTGTGGATCAGGGTAATAATGATACACCACGAGTAAGAATTGGTGATCGACTTTATACTCCTCAAGAGATATCAGCACAGATATTGACTAAAATGAAGCAAACCGCTGAAGATTATTTAGGCCAAACTGTGACAGAAGCGGTTATCACGGTGCCAGCCTATTTTAATGATGCTGAACGTCAAGCTACGAAAGAAGCGGGTCAAATTGCTGGACTTGAAGTGAAAAGAATTATTAATGAGCCTACAGCTGCTGCACTAGCCTATGGCGTGGATAAAAAAGGACAGGATATGAAAATAGCTGTCTTTGATTTAGGTGGAGGTACTTTTGACGTGTCTATTTTAGAATTAGGAGATGGAGTATTTGAAGTGAAATCGACTGATGGTGATACCCACCTTGGTGGAGATGATTTTGATCAAGTCATTATAAACTGGCTTGCTGAAGAATTTATTTCAGATGAAAATATAGATTTACGTAAAGATCCAATGGCACTCCAGCGGTTAAAAGAAGCCGCTGAAAAGGCAAAAATTGAATTGAGTTCTAGTGCAACAACAGAAATCAATTTACCTTATATTATGCCTGTAGATGGCATTCCTAAACATTTAGTTCGTTCATTAACAAGAGCTAAATTTGAACAATTGGCAGACAGTTTAATTCGCCGTACGTTAGAACCTTGTAAGCGTGCCATGAAAAACGCATCTTATTCGAATGCGGATATAGACGAAGTTATTTTAGTTGGAGGTTCAACACGTATCCCTAGAATTCAAGAAGAAGTAGAAAAATTCTTTGGTAAAAAACCATCCAAAGGAGTTAATCCAGATGAAGTAGTGGCTATTGGTGCAGCTATTCAAGGAGGCGTTTTAACGGGTGAAGTAAAGGATGTATTATTATTGGATGTAACACCTTTATCGTTAGGTATTGAAACGATGGGAGGAGTATTCACCAAATTAATCGAATCAAATACAACTATACCGACAAAAAAATCAGAAACTTTTTCTACTGCAGCAGATAATCAACCCTCTGTGGAATTAAATGTATTGCAAGGAGAAAGACCTATGGCTAAAGATAATCGTTCTTTAGGTCGTTTCCATTTAGACGGATTACCACCGGCAGCTAGAGGAATTCCTCAAATCGAAGTAACTTTTGACATTGACGCTAATGGAATCTTACAGGTTTCAGCAAAAGAAAAGGGTACAGGTAAAGAGCAAAAAATTAGAATTGAAGCTTCTAGTGGTTTGACTGATGAAGAAATTGAGAAAATGAGGAATGAAGCAAAGGCAAATGAAGCAACAGACAAGATCGAAAAAGATCGTGTTGAGAAAATCAATCAAGCGGATGCTTTAATTTTTCAATCTGAAAAGCAATTGAAAGAATATGGTGAAAAGTTATCAGAAGGCAACAAAACAGCCATTGAAGGAGCTTTATCTGAATTGAAAATAGCACATGCATCTCAAGATTTAACTTCCATTGACTCAGGTATTGAAAAGTTAAATACAGCATGGACTTCCGCATCACAAGAAATGTATGCTAATACGCAAGAGGGTGGCGACCAACCGTCGCAAAATGCAGAAACACCATCAGAAGATTCAGCTGAAGATGTTGCTTTTGAAGAAGTGAAATAAATTATTTAAACTATTTTAAAAGGTTCCTTTACACAAAAGGAACCTTTTTTTTTAAACTTTTGCGGCCACAATTCCATCCCAAAGTTTTATTCTTGCTTGGAGGGAATTAACTGCGGCATCTGTAGCACGTTTCCAGGCTTTAGGATCATCCTGGCATAACTGAGAAACCATAGAGGTAGCCAATTGAGAATGATGACCTCCATCCACTTCTATATGTCTTTCTAAATAATACATTAACGTTTTTACCTTATCAGGAGATTGTATTCTTAGTTGATCTAAAATTAACTGGAACATTTCTGGGATTAAATCTTCTCTTCCAAAAGTAAAAATAGCCGCTATCTCTTCGATTTCTCCATTTAAAATGCTTGAGAAGGTAAACGTTAAAAAATCAGTAATGCTTGTTGGCAAATTGAACGAAGGAAGCGCAATAAGAAACTCCTCAACGGATTTAAATTGTTTAAAAGCCGATAGAGCAGGGGGGGGCATAATCGCTAATTCATCCATAGCTCTCAAATATAAATCAAAATGACTGATGTAACCACCATTAGGATCTATATCAGACTCTTCTCCGAGAACAATTTCATTGATTAAATACCTAGTTTCACCCGAACCTTTGGGAAACCATAAAGCATCCACAGAGGTTAACTCTACTTGTAACTTTTTGACTAAGGACATAAAATCCCATACCGCAAATACATGATTCTGCATGAAAATGGATAAATGTTCATGAGATATAATATAGGAATTGATGGGATGGTTTCTTAAAACCTTTTTGAAAGGTTCTATACTTTTTTGTAATTCTATTAAATGCGACATGTTACTTAGTATGAATGGATTTTATTCTATTTTTTAATGAACTTCCGTCTCTGGAGCTATTATAAGCAATAATTTCAGAAACAATTGAAAGTGCAATTTCATTAGGACCTTCTGCTCCAATATCTAAACCAATAGGCCCAAAAAATGATTTGTCATCTTTATTAACAGACAATAATTCTAATTGTTTTATGATTTTCTGCATTCTTTTTAGTGGGCCTAAAATCCCAATGTATCCTTTGAAATTGATGGCGATTAAATGCGTTAAAATTGCCACATCTCGATCAAAGTCATGGGTCATTAAGACAATCGCATCATTATTTTTAATGGCACATGCATCATCCCAATGGAAAAATGATTGAACCTTATTCTTTAGCAAAGAGCTCATTTTTAAAGGATTACCAATCCAACAAACATCCCAAGAAAGGAAATCACAAAGTTCAATTAGACTTGACGAATCAAATAAATTCCCATAAAGCACAATTCTAGGTATTGCCGGTAAATATTCGACAAATATAAGCTCGTTTTGTAATGGATGAATTTTTGATTGATGTTGAATTAGTAGTTCGTCTGCATCTTCTTTTGACAAAACAGAAACAAAAGGTTTAGTAGAATTAATATGTACAAAAGCTGAATGAGTAGAATTGAAATGGAAGGAATGTTCTAAGATTGTTGGCTCAGAACTTTGAAGATGAGCAATTATTAATTGAAATAAGTATTTTGCATATTCTAAATCAGGACAAATTAAAATCTCAATGAGTCCATTGCAACCTAAACCTATTCCTAATTCAAACGGATCATCTTCTCGAGTATCATATTTGACTAATTTATTTTGATTACTAAGCATCGACATTTGCGCCTTTTTTAGCATATCACCTTCAAGGCAACCACCACTGATTCCACCGTGCCAATCGCCGTTTTCATTAATTAACATCCTGGCACCTGGCCGCCTGTAAGCTGAACCATCTACATTGACAACAGTCGCAATGGCAAATTTAACTCCAGACTTAATATACAGTGATAGTTGGCTTACAAATAATTTTATCTCTTTCAAATCAATAGTTTTTTTAATTTTTCATTTAAATAATGTATCAAAAAATCAATTTCCTTTTCAGTCGTCATGTAACTTAATGAAATTCGAAGCGTACTTAAGGCCAAATCTCTTTTATGTCCCAGCGCTGTTAACACATGAGAAGGGTTTGTAGCCTTCACATTACATGCTGAACCATTAGAAATAGCTATAGTCGTTAATGAATTAAACAAATCTTCCCAATGAACACCTTGCACGGACATACTGAGAATGGATGAAATATTGCTTGGGCTTTTAGAATTAATCAAAATACTATTTTTGAAGTTACTTAAAAGTGACTCCTTAATCCTAAGGTTAAAGCCAAGAAGCTTTTGATCAAAACTTAATATCTCAGGTATAAAGGTAAATGCGTAACCTAGACCTACGATGAGTGGAACGGGTAATGTTCCAGACCTAATTCCGCGCTCTTGCCCACCTCCATCAAATAGCGCCTTAATTTTAATATTATTATTGACCAATAAGCCACCTATTCCCTTAGGAGCATAAATCTTATGTCCTGAAAAACTCATTAAATGAGGTAAACCTTTTAAGTCCAATTTAATTTTACCGATCGCTTGCGTAGCATCAGAATGAAAGCATATAGCGTGAGCGTCACATATATGTTTAAAAGCAACATAATCTGAAATAGTCCCAATTTCATTATTGACCATCATAAGTGAAACCAAAATAGTATCATCTTGTAAGGCGTTCGTTAAATCATCTTTCGTTATTTGACCCAACTCATTAGGCGTCAAATAGGTAACCGAGTAGCCTTCCTGCTCTAAATGACTAAATATTTCTAAAACAGCTTTGTGTTCTATTGTTGATGTAATTAAATGCCCCTTGGGTTTACCTTTTAAATAACCTTTAATTGCCAAGTTATTCGATTCAGTAGCACCAGAAGTATAAATAATGGAACTTGGTTTTACATCAAAATAATCAGCAATTTGATTTCTAGATAGGTCGATGGCCTCTTGAGCCAACCAACCAAAATGATGTAAATTAGAGCCTGCATTTCCATATAGTGTAGAAAAATATGGCAACATCTTATGTAATACTTCGGAACGAACGGGAGTAGTAGAAGCGTAATCGAAATATAAGGGTAAATTCATTTGTTACAGGAGATGCAACAAAGATAAGTGTAAAAAAAAAGTCCCGAATGTTTCCGGGACTTTTTTTTATGATAATTTAGATAGAACAGCTTTGAAAGCATCAGGATGATTCATGGCTAAATCTGCGAGTACTTTACGATTTAACGTCATACCTGACTTGTTATATTTACCCATGAAAGCTGAATAGGATAAACCTTCTTGTCTTGCTGCAGCATTAATACGCTGAATCCAAAGTCCGCGAAAATCTCTCTTCTTAACTTTACGATCGCGATATGCATATTGCAAACCTTTTTCTACTTTGTTTTTAGCGACTGTCCAAACATTCTTTCCTCTTCCGAAAAAACCTTTCGCTAATTTTAAAATCTTTTTCCTCCTAGCTCTTGAAGCTACATGATTGACACTACGTGGCATAACTAAATTTGTTTTTTGAATTCAGGCGGCTCATTATGAACACTTTTTGCCTTAATTCTGGTTGAACAATAACTAAAAACTGATTATTTAAGTCCTAATAATAAACTTACACGACCCATATCAGAAGGGGAAACTAAAGTAGCATGAACTAAATTACGCTTTTGTTTAGTTGTTTTTTTTGTCAGGATATGGCTATGAAAAGCGTGTTTACGCTTTATCTTTCCAGTTCCTGTAACTTTGAAACGCTTTTTTGCTCCAGAGTTGGTTTTAATTTTTGGCATTCTATTATGTATTAAATGTAAAAATTGGAATGCAAAAGTAAAAAAATTACCTTGAAATTCCACTATATGAAAAACTTATTTTTTTTGAGCTTTGGGAGTAAATATGATACTCATTCGCTTCCCTTCTAATTTTGGCATATCATCGGGTTTACCCACCTCTTCAAGTCCCTTTGCAAAATTCAATAATAGCATTTCTCCTCTTTCTTTAAATACAATGGTCCTGCCTACAAAATGCACATAAGCCTTAACCTTAGCACCTTCTTTTAGAAAATTAACCGCATGTTTTAATTTGAAATTAAAATCATGTTCATCCGTGTTAGGGCCGAAACGAATTTCTTTGATGACCGTTTTGGTTGCATTAGCCTTAATTTCCTTTTGCTTTTTCTTTTGATCATACTTGAATTTTGCATAATCAATAACTTTGCAGACTGGGGGCACAGCATTTGGGGAGATTTCAACTAAATCTAAACTTTGTGCTTCTGCAAGTTCAATAGCTTTAGAGAACGGATATACTCCTTGTTCAATATTTTCTCCTACTAATCTAACTTCTTCTACTCCGCGAATTAATTGATTAATTCGATAAGGTTCTTCTTCTCTTCTATTTCCTCGGTAATTGTTATTGGGGCGTAAAGCCATAAATTATTGTTTATTTTTAATGTTTAATTAAATCAATTCGAAATTTAGTTCAAAAATCACGTATTTACAAACTTCTACCTAGTATCCTGGGTAAAATAACTAAATTATCAATTTTCATAAGTTAGTTGGCTCATTTCTTCCTGAGCCAAATTCATAAATGCTTCGATAGTCATTGTACCTAAATCTCCTTGATTCTTTTTTCTTACGCTGATCATTCCCTCTGCTTGTTCTTTATCTCCTACAATGATCATAAATGGAACTTTATTAACTTCCGCATCACGTATTTTTCTGCCTATTTTTTCATCACGATGATCTACATACCCGCGTAAATCTTTTTCTTGAAGCCTTAAATAAATCTCATTGGCATAATCTTCATATTTTTCAGAAATAGGCAAAACGGCTAATTGATCCGGAGAAAGCCATAATGGGAAATTACCTGCTGTATTTTCTATTAAAATAGCTACAAATCTCTCAATAGAACCAAAAGGAGCTCTATGGATCATGACAGGCCTATGCTTCTGATTATCTGATCCTGTATATTCTAGTTCAAATCGTTGGGGTAATTGGTAATCTACTTGAATAGTACCTAATTGCCATTTTCTACCTAAAGCATCTTTAACCATGAAATCTAGTTTAGGACCATAAAATGCTGCTTCACCATATTCGATCGTAGTAGGTAATCCTTTTTCCTTGGCTGATTTAATAATGGATTCTTCAGCTCGATTCCAATCTTCATCATTTCCTATATATTTTTCTCTGTTAACCTTATCCCTTAAAGATATTTGAGCAGAATATTGATCAAAACCTAGTGCCTTAAACACGTACAAAACTAAGTCAATCACCTTCATAAACTCATCTTCTACTTGATCTGGCCGACAAAAAATATGAGCATCATCCTGTGTAAATCCCCTTACGCGAGTCAATCCATGTAATTCACCTGATTGTTCATACCGATAAACCGTACCAAATTCTGCAAAACGCAGAGGCAAATCTTTATAACTTCTTGGCTTAGTCTTATAAATCTCACAATGATGCGGGCAATTCATCGGCTTTAGAAAAAACTCTTCATTTTCATCTGGCGTATGAATAGGCTGGAATGAATCCTTGCCATATTTAGCATAATGTCCTGACGTCACATAAAGTTCTTTACTAGCTATGTGCGGTGTAATTACGGGTGAATATCCCGCTCGAACTTGAGCTCTTCTTAAAAAATTCTCTAATCTTTCACGTAAAATAGTGCCTTTAGGAAGCCATAATGGCAAGCCTAGGCCAACCTTTTCTGAAAAAGCGAATAATTCAAGCTCCTTGCCTAATTTTCTATGATCACGCTTTTTTGCTTCTTCTAGCAAAGTCATATACTCATCAAGTTCCTTTGCCTTTGGAAAGGTGATCGCATAAATACGCGTCATTTGCTTTCGTTTTTCATCTCCACGCCAATAGGCTCCAGCCACACTTAAAACCTTAACAGCTTTAATAAAACTAGTGCTTGGAATATGAGGACCTTTACACAAATCAGTAAAATTCCCTTGAGAATAAAAAGTAATATCCCCATCAGTTAAGCCTTCCAAAAGCTCTAGCTTATACTCATCATTCTTCAATGTGAAATATTGAACTGCGTCTTTTTTTGAAATTTCTTTTCGAACATAATCTAGCTTCAAACGAGCTAACTCGAGCATTTTATCTTCTATTGCCTTAAAATGTTCTTGGCCAAATTCTTGATCCCCTAAGTCAATATCATAATAGAACCCATTTTCAATCGCAGGACCAATACCAAACTTAGTTCCCGGATATAAAAATTCGATGGCCTCAGCTAATAAATGTGCTGATGAATGCCAAAAGGTTTTTTTTCCTTCAACATCATTCCAAGTAAGTAATTGCAAATTAGAATCTAGGAGAATAGGAGTGGAGGAATCAACAACTTGATCATTTAATTTGGCTGCTAACACATTACGTGCTAACCCTTCTGATATACTTAATGCAATATCCATCGGTGTAATCCCTTTTGAATATTCTTTAATTTGTCCGTCTGGAAAAATAATTTTAATCATCCTATCTAATTTTACGCAAGTTACAAATTTACCCCCAAAAATTAAGGCTTAATCGTCATTAAAGAATCTTTGGCCACTAAGTTGGTATCCATTGAAATCCCAAAATACTTCATTTTCAATTGATAAAACCTACCATCATTTTTCAAAACCAATTGAGCTGAATCCATCATTAATTTATAGCGGATTTTATCTCCCAAGTATAAATAACACTTTGATTTTAAAAATGAAACATCAATAAAAAATTCTAAATCCGGCTTGATTTTATTAAAATACAATAATGCTAATTCGTAATTTCTATGATCCATATAAAACTTTCCTATCTCTAAATATAAAGAATCGTTGTGCTCAAATAGATTAGCCACCTTCTGATACGTTAATTCTGCTATTTTAAATTGGTTTATTTTATTTAAAAATCTAGCCCAGCAACGAAGTAGATGTGGGTCATAAGGATATTGATTGATTAATTGCAACAATTGATTTTGGTACAAATATTTAGACGTATAATCCATGGCATTTTCAAAATAAAATCTTTGTAATCTAATATCTTGGATGTTTTTTTGACCAATTTCATTGATTAAAGTAGGATTTGAAATTCTGTTAACTGCACATGAATTTTTTAAAATAGAAAAATAAATCTGATCCGTTCTAGGTAATTCATTTATTCGAATTTGGTTTAAATAATAAGTAGCTGATGTATAGTTATTAAGTTTAATTGAAACTTCAGCCAATAGAAATAAAACCAACGTTTGTTTATTTTCATTTGACTTAATCAAATTAAAATAATTTAATGCGCGGGTATAATTTTCTAAATTCAATGCAATTTGCCCGGCCAACAATATATATTCAAAGTCCCTAGGAGAGGACTTGAGCGACTGCTGAATATCTGCATTAGCTTTTATATACTGTCGAGATTCAAATAAATAGTTAGCTCGCAAGTAATATACATGTGAAGATGAACCATCTTCAATCATTTGATTTAAATAGGAAATCACTTTTTGATTCTGTCCTTTCTCAGAACTTAATAGAGAATAAATATATTTTTGGTCAGGAATGATTTCACCTTTAAAATCCTGCGTGGTTTCACAAGAAATAATACAAAAGATGACAAAAATTAGTAGGAATTTCTTCTTCATTAAAAACCTAAATCTAAAACTAATGGATAAAACTCAAATTGATTTAATCGAGGCTTATATAAAAGTCTAATTCCTAGTTCAAAACCTTGAGAAAAACGTAGCGCATGAAAGTTAGAAGAAACATCTAGGCCAATAGATTCATATGATTTATTCAAATTCAACTTAGTTAAATCAGGAACTCCTTGGCTTAAATCCATGAAAATATTTCCTTTAAATCGAGTAAAATACAATAAGCGTCCCAATTTAATAGACGTATTTGCGATCGGGAATTTATAATCTAATGACAAATTTATCCACCTCTGATTGACTTCATAAAGATATCCTCGAGTAAACACAAAAGGACTATTGAAATTATAATTACCCTTCATTTCTTGTTGGAATGATGCTTTGATCAAAAATCCATGATTTTTAAAAAAACCTGGTAAATAAATTTTTGCTTGAATTCCCCATAATTCGGATTGAAGAGATTGCTTGAATGGCATTCCATTCCAATAGAGATTCAATTGATAACCTAATTTAGACTGAAGATCCCAAAGAGATTTATTTAATAATTTAGAATAATTGATTTGATAGATCATGGAAGAATAGGTCCCATCAAAGGCTTCTGATTTATATCGCAAGGGAAGATTATAGCCGTCAACTTTAAATATCGAATAAGTACTTGACACATATAATTGTTCTTGGAACGCTCCACGAGTAAGAAACAATGGAATCCTAATGCCAATATCCATTTTGGTTTGGTTCCATTGATCCGACCTTAAACTATCCAAAGGACTTTTTTTATCAATGTAAAGAGATGTATTTCGAGGACCTTGCTGGAGAGAAAAATCGACCACTGGAAACCAACCTTGATACGAAGCTCGGATGTATTTGGTTCCTGTTTGCTCACTAGCATCATAGATAAAACCTAATCCCAATTGAAGCGTATTAGTCAAGTTTTTTGATAAAAGACCTAAATCCAATTTATTGAATTGCGAATTAATTAAGGGACCCCAAGCGTATGGGTTAATTAAATTCCAACGACTATAAGTAGAAACCTTAAAGTTTTCTTGTTTAAACTCGCGAGGAGCTACAACTGATTGATCATTTAAATCAATCGAGTGAGATTCATTTAAGCTTCCTACACTAATTTGATTACCCGTTGCGGAATACTTAGAAAATACATAGGGCTCTGTTGGTACGTTTGAAAAAGATATAGAATAAGCGCCAAAATTTGTACTAGTAACATAGGCGATTGAATTGTCCTTAAAATTCCAACGGGCTAATTGGTCCACTTGGCCAACGGGCAAGTTGAAATACACATAATCATCATGTAAAAAACTAGCAGCAATATTATTTGAACCAAAATCACGTTTGGCAATCACTTGCTTTAACAAATAATTATAAATAACTATTTGTTTGTGACCATTATGAAGTGAAATGAAGGACAATAATCCACCTGAAGATATTCTGGGTTGAATTACCTGAGTCGACGAATTAAAATATAGACTGTCACTTAAAACTTTAGTTTCCCTCTCATAAATTTTTAGAAAAGATTCTCCATTATTCTGCAATTCTAAATAAGATACGTACTTAGAATCAGGGCTAATACTTGGGCATATTGCCTTTTTATTTGTCGTCCATGTCGACTTTAAATTATGTTTGAAATCATAAAAAACTAATTTAGTATGTTGTTTTTGCGTATACCTAGGATGATATACTATTTCCGACCAAACAACAAATTGATCAGAAGCAGATAGCATATTACTCGGATAGGCAGGACCAATCAAGCACAATTTCCGTTCTTTGAAATTTTCAATTTCGACTAATGAAGGAATTTCTTGAAAGCCTGATTTAATTGCGATGACTTTCCCATGCCCAATATTTTGAGGGAAATCATAGGTTGTAAATCCACTTTTTATTTTTGGAGAAATAATCGAATATGAGGAATCAAGACCTTTTTTTTGAATTGTATCCAATTGTTTTTGTAAAAGCTGCTCAACGTATCGATCAATATTAAACCAAAATTCCTTTTTTACTTGTTTAGAAAATGAAAATAGGCCAGGTTTATTTAAGGTATTTTGCCATAAATAATCAATCTCATTAAATCCCTTTTGTGATGATAATTTATGTGTAATAAATTGGCCAAAAACATAGTGATTAGGCATATTTTCCCTAAAATTCTTAGACATTAACTTACTGTAACTTGGCACACCGAACTGCGATAAATAGG
>JABMMK010000131.1 GCA_013205605.1 Cytophagales bacterium
ATTGTCATAAGCTATATTTGCCGTTGGAAAACCTAATTTTCTTCCTAATTGCATTCCTTTAACTACTATACCGCTAATTTTATATGGGTGCCCAAGTAATTTATTGGCATTAATTATATGTCCATTAACAATTTCTCTTTTAATAGAGGTGGAACTAATCGTTATCTTATCTTTTTTTGATGCAATAATCAATTCGGTCTTTATTTCTTTGAAGTTTTCAGTTATGTACTTAAATGTCCCTTCTCTATTCTTTCCAAAATGATTATCGTATCCAAATACTATATAACGCACTTTTAATAATGATATTAAAATATCGTTAATAAACGCAGATGCGTTTAAATTAGCGATATATTCATTGAATTCAATAACAAATAAATAGTCTAATTCAGTTTTTTTAAATAATTCTATTTTTTCATTATAATTTGTTATTTGTAGATCAATGATGTCTTTTGAAAAATAGGAGATAGGTGAATTTGAAAAAGTAATAATAATTGATTTTATTTTTTTTTGTTTAGCAATTTCAATAACTCGGTTAATGACTGTTGTATGCCCTAAATGAACTCCATCAAACATGCCGATGGACACCACAGAATTCTTAATAGTATTGATATTTATTAAACTTCTATATAATTTCATGATTTTCTACTTGGAAATTTTCAACTGACATTGAATTTTCAACGGAATAGTCACCTATTTTAGTCCTAATAAGTGAATTTAAATATGCTCCTGAATTTAATTTTTGACCAAAATCCCTCACAATGCTTCTTATATAAGTTCCTTTTGTACAGGATATTTTAAATTTAACTTCCGGCATTACTATTTCAATGATTTCAAATGAATAGACATTGATTTCTCGCCATTTTATCTCTAATTCGGCCTCTTTTACTCCAGCTCTAGCATGTTTGTAAAGTCTTTTACCATTTAATTTAACCGCTGAATAAATAGGAGGTAGTTGCTTTGAATAACCCACAAATGAAAATGCGCAATCTAAAATGTCTTCTTTTGATATATGATTTATGGGATATTCTTGATCTATTTCAGTCTCTAAATCGATAGAAGGTGTCGTTTTACCCAAAACAAAAGATCCTTCGTAGGTTTTAGGTAATCCTTGAAAGTAATCTATTTTTTTTGTGTATTTACCCACACACAATATTAATAAACCAGTGGCTAAAGGATCTAATGTTCCAGCATGGCCAATTTTCTTAAATTGTCCTAGATTTCTCAATTTTTTGACTACATCAAATGATGTCCAAAACTTGGGTTTATTTATAAGATAAAACTTATCTTCGACAGGCGCTATTTCCAAGATAAATATATAATTAAACTAAGGCCAATAATAACTCTGTAATATCCAAAATACTTAAATCCGAATTGATGTACAATTCCAACCATCCATTTAATCGAGAATAGGGCAACAACAAGACTAATAAGAAAACCTAGATATAATTGATATGAATATGCACCAAAGAGGTATTCATTTACATGATCTTTATAATCAAATATTTTCTTAGCACTTGCCCCAAGGATCGTTGGAATACCCAATAAAAAAGAATACTCAATGGCTGATTTCGCATTTAAGCCACTTAATCGACCTCCAATAATGGTTGCGCCAGATCTTGAAACCCCTGGAATCATAGCTAAGCATTGAAACAAGCCTATTTTTAAAGATTGCAGAAACGTAATGTTAGTAATTTCGTTATCATTCGAATTTTCTTTTACCCAATCATCAAATTTTATCAATATTATACCTCCTAAAATCCATGAAATAGCTATAAACCAATAACCCTCAAATATAGATTCCATCCAATCGTCTAATAATAAACCAAAAACAATGGCGGGAATAAAAGATGTAATTAAGTATAAGTAGATGTTTATTCCTGAAATTAATCGTTTAAAATAAAGAATAGGTACAGCACTAATGGCACCTAATTGTATAAAAATGATGAAAAAATTTAAAAATTCAGTAGTATTTATGCCTAATAAATATCTTCCCATTATTAAATGTGCTGTAGAGGAAATTGGCAAAAATTCGGTAATTCCTTCTATTACTCCTAAAATAATTGTTTGAAAAGTTTCTAACATTATTTTTTAAAATTAAATAGAGAATAAATTGGAATAAATACTCCAATGAGAACTATTATAGGGCCTAATGTAATTCCTAATAATCCAAAACCAAACGGTTCTTTATCTAATGTCATAATAAACAGTCCAATCACCATAATGATAATTCCTGTGATTAAAACATAGATACGCTTGACGTCTAATGGGAATTTTTTTGAATTTTCCATGGCTATATAAGATTTGAAATACTAGTCTTTAATTTTGAATTAAGTGAAAAAACTGTGGCTATTATGCTGAATAAACAACAAAATAGGATACATATAAGAAATGAAAGTAGCTGCATGTTATTTTCTTCAATTAATCTCTTTAACTCAGGTATTGAATTTGAAAAATAATAGATTAAAAGATAGGAGATTAATGCTCCTGAGGTACCACCAATTAATCCCTGTATTAAAGACTCAATTAAATAAGGTTTTCTGATGTAATTGTCAGTAGACCCTAATAATTGCATAGATTTAATTAAAATGCGATTGGAATGTATATTGATTTTTACAAAATTGGAAATTTGCAAATAAACAAAAACGCTAACACTGAAAATAATGAAAAATAAAAAATAAGATATTCGATCAATTTTTTTTATCAATGTTGAAACGTAACTATTTGGGAATGTCACTTCATATACTCCATCAATTTGAGCAAGATTTTTAGCTAAAACATTAAATTCAGTTTCATTTTTAAAATCATTATTTATTCCGACAATCAATAAATTTTTAAATGGGTTATTTTCACCTAGTAAATCTTCAAAATTTTCATTGTTTTTTGAAATAAATTCATTGGCTGTTTTATTTTTACTTTTAAATTCAATATCTGATTTACCATTAATTTTATTTAAATAGGGTAATTTTTTGAATTTAAAAACAAGCGTGTTTATTTGATTAATACTCACAGAATCTTCTAAATAAATATACATTTTCATCTGGGAAGTAATATCATGTTTCCATTTTGCAGCACCAAGCATTAATTGAAAGAATAAACTTATGATGAAAGCTAAACTAGCAATCGATAAGATAAGTGTTGAGTTTCTTCTAATGAATCTTTGTTTATTTGATTTCATTTGTATTTTTCAGTCTAGAAATGTCATCTCTAATTTTTGCGGCTAACTCATAATTTTCATTTAATAATGCATCAGTCAGCAACTTATTTAAATCCTCAAAACTTATAGTTGCTTTCGTAATTTCCAATTCACGTTGATTAACTGGCTCAATATTTATATGCGCGTCGTGAATTGATAATGTCTTAAGTAAATTTGAATTAATTTTTATTGGTGCTTTTGATCTTAATGAAATAGCTACCGCATCAGAGGGCCTAGAATCAATATCAATAAACGTATTGTTGGCATTAACTGTAATTATTGCGTAGAAAATGCCATCTATAAACTTGGTGATTGTTATAGAATCTATCGTGATTGATAATCCATTTAACATGTTTATAAAAAGATCGTGGGTTAATGGTCGACTGGGTTTGATGCCTTCCATTTCTATCGTAATGGCTTGAGCCTCATTATAACCAATGACGATTGGAAATTTTAAATCTGAATTATCTTTTGACTCAAGTAAAAGTATAAAAGAACTTGATCCAACGCTGCTTGGAAGTAAGTTTGCAATAATTAAATGTTGGATATTTTTCAATTGTTAAATAAAACCTAAATGTACGAAAAATGGCCTAAATTTAAGCCTCATTGAATAATTTTGTTAATTCAGGAACTATTGTAAACAGATCTCCTAAAATTACATAATCAGCATGTTTAATAAATGGTGCTTCAGGGTCATTGTTTATTACTACTATGGTTCCTGATCCATTAACACCGGCTAAATGTTGTATTGCCCCAGATATTCCGCAAGCAATATATAGTTTTGGACTAATTTTTATTCCTGTTTGACCCACATGTTCATGATGTGGCCTCCAATTTAAATCTGATACAGGTTTTGAGCAGGCTGTGGCTGCTTTGATCATGCCAGCTAAATTTTCGATTATGCCCCAGTTTTGGGGATCTTTTAAACCTCTGCCAGCGCCAACAACAATTTCAGCTTCCGATAGTTGTATTTCACTTTGAATCAAAGATTCTTCAATAATTATACTCGTAGAAATATGAGTAGATGTTATAGTTTCAGTTTTTATTTCTTTAGTCTCTATTTGATCATCTGGTACTATGTCACCTGTAAATCCTTTTGGAAAAATGGCAATACATGGTTTAATAATTCCCTTCATTTTTGCTATGGCCTTACCAGAAAATATGGATTTAGAGAAATGAAAATATCCATCCTCTACTTTTAAAGATTTTATATTGGTAATTAATTCATAATGTAAAATCATGGATAGTTTTGCGCCTATTAAATCATTTAATATTGATTTAGAGCTAAATACATGAGTAATATTAGTATTCTTTAAATGGGTAACTAAATTATCCAAGCTAGCGTTAGTTGAAAAATAAACATGATTATTTACTGCAAAACTAGTAATGGATTCTACTTTTGTTGTGACTGGAATATTACAATTATTTATGGATTGAATAGTATATAAATGTAATTGTATACCTGAGTGATTTACAACCAAACTATTTGCAAAAGTTAATAACGATTTAGAATGGTTCGTTAACTTATTTTGTTTGAAATCTAAAAAAATGGCTA
>JABMMK010000132.1 GCA_013205605.1 Cytophagales bacterium
CAAAGAAATACAAACAATGAAGGTTCTATTACGATCGTTGGTAAATCTGATAAAATTTTTCAATCGGCTAAAATAAAATTCAATAGTTCATTAGGAGGTGTTTCGACGGATTGGTTGACACTCGCGATAGACCCCATTACCAAAGAATTCAAAGGTAAGTTTACTTTAAAAGCCGGTGGATATTACCCACAAATCCAATTATTCAACGATAACAAAGTCTACACCGATACACTTTTAACTTGGAATGTGAAGGTCGGCGAAGTCTTCGCCGTCATTGGACATTCCCTTGCCGAAGGACAAACTCCCTATACCATTGAAAATTATGACCCAACATGGGCTTCCGTTTTGAACTATTCTTCAGGAAATGTGAATAATTTCTGGGGACGTTTAGCTGAAAAATTAAAAGTAAAATTAAATGTTCCCGTACGAATTTATAATACAGGAATTGGAGGTTCTACTTCAGAACATTGGGGACTTTCAGCTGTGGGCTTGCCTTTCCAGCATCCATTTTTTGATTGGAAGGGTCGATATCCTTTTTATTTATATGAAAAACGTTTAGTCAATGAAATTTCAAAAGTAGGATTAAGAGGGATTCTTGTGATACATGGTGAAAATGATGGGTTGTTGTCAGAAAATACGATCGTAGAATCCACTAAAATGTATATTCAAAAAACAAGAGATCTTTTAGATGCACCTCAATTAACATTCTCCATTGCAAAAAGCAATACGGGTGGAACCGCTGAGCCGATCATGAAAGTTAAGTCTGCCCAAAGAAGAATTTTGAATGAAATCAAAAACACCATGCTTGGAGCTGATTTAGAAACTTTAACTGGCGATAAGTACAGATGGGATGGCATTCATTTCAATAGTGCGGGACTGGAGCAAGCAGCCAATCGTTGGGATGAGTCATTGCCACTGAGTTTCTTCACACAAACAACTCCCTACACGCCTAAATAACTTCACAGTTATTTCCCTTGCCCCATAAGTAGCGATTCTTGGCTATGAAATCATACATAGCATCCAAAAGACGCCTAGGCAATAAAAAAAAAATACGTAAAGGTTGGAAGTACCAATGAGCCCCAACCATTAATTTAGAAATAGCCTGAGACTTCATGAATAGTTGATCGCCAACAATCAATTTGATGCTATCAACGGCCCAATCAGAAGGGGCAAATCGATTTTGGAAATCAGTATATCCAAGGTCATACTGAGTAATTACATGTAATGGACCGTTCAAAATACGTCGAAGTATTTTAGTTGACCCACGACAAAAACGGCAATCCCCGTCTATAATGATATCCATTCTTTCTATGTTAATTTACTAACTCTACCCAACCCTTCAACTGCTTACTTTTTAACGCTTCATTCTTCACATCAAATGTCACATCACAGGTATAAAAATACGTAGAAGCCGCCATGACATTGCCATTTAAATCCCTTCCATTCCAACCAAATCCATTGACATCTCCTGAATATTGATAGACCAATTGGCCATTTCGATCCACTATTTTACAGGTAACTTGTGTAACAAATCGTGGGCACCTCATGGCTTGGAATACATCATTTTTACCATCCCCATTCGGACTAAACAAATTAGGCAAATTGAAAGAAGGGCAATTATCTTGGCAAACAATTTCACTCTTGGCCGATTCTTTTCCCAATTGGCTTGTGGCAGTAATGTAATAACAACCAATAAACGAGTCTGTTTTTTGGTGTAAATATTTTAAATCAGAAACTTCTCCTATTTTCCCAAATGTTGTTCCATCCTTCGAATAATAAATCCGATAACTCGCAATACTTTGATCACAAGATCCGGTTAACGTAGGTGTCCAAATAAGCGTATTGGTAAAACTTGTAAACTGGCAATTCAACGAAGCATCTAAACTTTCACAATTTAAAGCGGCCAAGCTCAATTTAGGTGCGCATGGATTTACATCGGATTGTGGCTTTACGCAGACAATTTGTGAAGCATTGATTAGGCCTATTCGAGGCAAACCTTCCCCATATGTGCCAACAGTCTCTACATAATAACAATACGTTGAATCCGGTGAAATCACCATGTCAAATTTGCCATCCTGAGTATAATAATCTATTCCTTGGTCCGTAAACGTATAAGTGTTAGGGCCGGCAACTGAAACTTCAGTAATTTGATTGAACTTGCCTGAACCCCGAGGCGTCTCGCGATAGACGCGATGCACTTGAAAATCATTTGACCAGGGTACGTTGGCTGACCAGGCCAACTTAACAGATTTTACAGCCGCTTGCCCCAACAAAAAGACAGAACTAGCCGGACTGGGCGAATCCAATAATTTGAACTGATTATTTTGAGAGTAATAAAAATCTACTTTATACCGATAAGCACCGGCTACCGTATTTAAATTCTTATCCGCGTAAACAGTATCCAATTTGGCCGGTGAAATTTGAGCCGGGATCCCTGACGAAATTGGAGTAAAATTGCTTCCGCTTTGGCCGTCCGCTCTCTGAACAACATACTGATAAGGTCCAGGGTAAAATGCCGTATCTAATTTTAATGGCCTAGTCCATTTCACCAACATCTCCCCTATTTTTGCATCCGTTTTCACTACAGACACGTTCGTCATTAAAGGAGCCGCAGATGGAATAAGTACGCAGACAGATTCCGACATGGGGCTATAATCATCCGAGCCTTTGCTGTTAGTAAATATGACCACTAACACATAGGTGTAATTCGCATTCTTCATTAAACCTGCTCCACCATTCGTATCCTCAAATGATGTCTTTGTAACATCTATTCGACCAATCTCCGTAAAACCGGTCAATATCATTCCTGTTTGACATATTTTATTCACCACAGGATTACAGGCAGCTTGTTTTCGGAAAATGATAATTTTTGCATTAGGTAGCGCACATGCATAAGAATTCCATGTCAACAATG
>JABMMK010000133.1 GCA_013205605.1 Cytophagales bacterium
ATTCAAAAACTTGCGTAGATAACCCATCCGAGCTTTATGTAAATGATTTGGAGGGAAAATTAGAATCAATTTTCACCAATGAAAATTCAACATGGTTGGCCGGTAAATCGATTTCAAAACCCATTAAAAAATCGTTTATTAATAATAAAGGTCAGCGAGTTGAATATTGGGTAATGAAGCCATTAAATTATCAATCAGGAACTCAATATCCCTTGGTTGTAGACATTCACGGAGGTCCTTCAGCGATGTGGGGAACTGGTGAGGCTAGTATGTGGCATGAATTTCAATATTATGCAAGCAAAGGTTTGGGAGTAGTTTACGGCAATCCAAGAGGAAGTGGGGGATATGGATCCAATTTTTTAGCTGCCAATGTTAAAGATTGGGGAGCTGGACCTATGGCAGATATTATGCAAATGACCGATTTAGCAATTAATGAGGGTTGGGTCGATACAACGCAATTAGCTGTTACGGGTGGATCTTATGCAGGTTATTTAGTTACTTGGATGTTGGGACATACCAATCGATTTAAGGTAGCTTGTTCACAAAGAGGGGTATATGAGTTAAGCACATTTTTTGGTGAGGGAAATGCGTGGCGATTAAATCCACGATATTTTGGTGGCTATCCTTGGGAGAAAACGACTCGAGTTATTTTAGATCGAGAGTCGCCAATGACCTATGTTCAAAATATCAAAACACCATTAATTATTTTTCATGGGGAAAATGATTTGCGAACAGGTGTCATTGGTAGTGAAATGTTGTATAAAAGTTTAAAGATATTGGGTCGTGATGTTGAATATGTACGACATCCAGATGCCTCCCATGAGATAACTAGAGCAGGAAATAATCGTCAAAGAATCGATCAAATGCTACGTACCTATGAATTTTTTAGTCGGTATTTGAAGGTGAATTGAATTTAATATGCAAAAAAGGTGAATGGAAACATTCACCTTTTTATTTGTCGATTTGTAATTTTTAGATACGATTTTAGCATTTAACTAAAGTACCTCCAATCTTCATTTCCTTTTACTTTGAGTAGCGTTTGGTAGATTAGGTCGATAACCGCGTTCATGTCATCTTTGGCGATCATTTCTACTGTTGTGTGCATGTATTTTAAGGGCAATGATATCAATGCGGATGCAACTCCTTCTGTGGCATAAGCAAAAGAATCAGTATCGGTCCCGGTAGATCTTGAAACGGCTTGCCTTTGATATGAAATTTTATTTTCTTCGGCCACGTCAATGATGAAATCACGAACATTATTTTGTACAGCAGGACCATAGCAAATTACAGGCCCTTTTCCGCAGGACATATCGCCTTGTGTTTTTTTATTGTACATCGGTGATTGGGTGTCATGGGTGACATCTGTGATAAAGGCCAAATCAGGTTTTAATCTACGCACAATCATTTCCGCACCTCTTAATCCTATTTCTTCTTGCACTGAATTGACGATATATAAGGTATAGGGCAATTTGATTTTCTTCTCTTTAAGTCGTCTGGCTACTTCAGCGATCATGTATCCACCGATCCGATTGTCTAATGCTCGGCCCACTAAATATTTTTTATTCAGTTCCATTAAGCCGTCTTCGAAAGTAACGACACAGCCTACATGTATGCCCATTTTTTCAACTTCTTTTTTATTAGAGGCGCCGCAGTCAATAAATATATCGGATATACTTGGCGCTTTGTCTTTCGCTAAATCACGCACGTGTATCGCAGGCCAACCAAATATACCTTTGACGATTTTATCTTTTGTGTGGATATTCGCACGCATCGAAGGAGCAATTAAAGCATCTGAACCACCATTTCTTCGGAGAAATAAATACCCATTATCATCGATGTAATTGACAAACCATGAAATTTCATCCGCATGAGCTTCTATGACAACCGAATAGGGCTGACCAGGATTGATAACACCCACTGCAGTGCCATAGGTGTCAATGATTTTATCGTCAATATAAGGTTTAATGTAATCCAGCCATATTTTTTGGCCAGACATTTCAAAACCAGTAGGTGAGGCGTTATTTAAATAATTATATAAGAATTCGTTCGCTTTGTTAGACATCATTTGTATTTTTTTTGCAAGTTACTAAGCCTTGTTTATAATTAATTTTTAATAAAATAATATTTTTAAGTTTTTTTGAATCATTAAAAATTTATTTTTGCTGATATAATCTATAAAGATTGTATTTTTGAATGTATGAAAGGTTGGAGTAATAAAAATTTTATTGAATGAAAAAAATAGCTGTCTTTACATCGGGAGGTGACGCTCCGGGAATGAATGCTTGCATTCGCGCTATTGTCCGCGGTGCCGCTTATCATAATGTTGAGGTTTTTGGTATAGTTAGAGGATACAATGGAATGATTAAAGGAGATATTATTCCTTTACATTCCCAATCCGTCAGTAATATCATTCAGCGAGGTGGAACGATCTTAAAATCAGCTCGGTCAAAAGAATTTATGACCTATGAAGG
>JABMMK010000134.1 GCA_013205605.1 Cytophagales bacterium
ACAACATGCGTAATGGAACATCAGACTGCTTA
Source organism: Cytophagales bacterium (assembly GCA_013205605.1). Classification (GTDB taxonomy): domain Bacteria; phylum Bacteroidota; class Bacteroidia; order Cytophagales; family Spirosomataceae; genus Aquirufa. The sequence goes on from JABMMK010000134.1 coordinate 33, forward strand.
GCTATAACCCGCGCTGACTGATGATCATCGATAAAAGCTTTCACACAGGATAGCTTCAGTTCATAAGAATACTTGATTTTTCTTGACATAAAAAACACCCAATAAGTTGACCAACTTTTTGGGTGCACTTCATACCTCGCGTCTTATCCGGATGGGCGCAAAATAGACGCGAGGTATCGCGTCTCTACAGGTTGGGTTTTTAGACGCGATACCTCGCGTCTCTACATTTTGGATTTGTTCACCACGTAAATACCGGCCAATAAGACCAGCATGAACATGATTTGGGAAAAGTAAATGGCTTCGCCGTCGAAAAAGCCCCATCCCACCGCCACAATTGGGATTAAATAGGTAACCGAACTTGCAATCACCGCAGTGGTCCACTTAATGATTTGATTGAATAACAACATGCCTAAGGCTGAACCTAAAAGACCTAATCCGATGCCAGATAATAAGGGCCACAGATGTTCAGAGTCCATCGGAACACTGAAAAATCCAGAAAAGCCCAAAATTCCCAAGGCGACAGGCCCGATCATCATAAAAATTCCGGAAGTGGAGGTCAATGGATGTAAACCTGACAATTTGGTTTTAACAATGTGCATATTGATGCCATACAAAAGTGTGGCAAGGACCACCCAAAGTGCATGTACATTGAAATCTATTTGAAACCCTTTTCCAGAAACGAGCAGGCCGATGCAGCCTGCTAGGCCGATTAAAATACCTAGGGTCTGTTTGACGATGAATTTTTGAGCAAAAAATATAATACCAATAATCAAAGCAAATAGGGGAGTGAAAGCATTCAACATGCCCGAAAGCGCACTGGAAAGATGTTGGCCTGCCAACGAAAACAGTAGTGCCGGCAGCATATTTCCCGTTAATCCAGCCCACATTAACGACTTCCACTGTTCAGGTGCTATGTGTTTTCTGCGTTGCCAGAAAAAGGGAATAAAAAATACGGTCGCTGAAAAGATCCTTAAAGCACCCACTTGCATGGCCGAATAGCCAACGAGGCTTTTTTTGACCAATATAAACGAGCTACCCCAAATTAATGAGAGCAATAATATCGCTAGAAATACAAATAGCGGGGACTTAGTTTCAGTGGACTTCATGAAAAATTATTGAACAAATTCAGGTTGGTAAAATTCGGAAACCTCCTGTAAAATATCCTTGATTTCATCTAAGGACATAGAGGTAACCAGCCTGCTTCTAAATGGTTTAAAATGATCCATCCCCCGGAAATAATTGGCATAATGCCGGCGCATCTCCACAATTCCCCCATGATTTCCTTTCCAACGAATCGAAAAATCTAAATGAGTTTCACATACGTTTATGCGCTCTTGGATGGTTGGAGGTGGCAAATGATTTCCTGTGGCCACAAAATGTTTGATCTCTTTAAAAATCCAGGGATAACCAATCGACGCACGGCCAATCATCACTCCGTCCACCCCGTATCTGTTTTTATATTCCAGCGCTTTCTCCGGGGAATCAACATCTCCATTTCCAAAAATCGGAATTTTGATGCGCGGATTCTCTTTTACTTTTGAAATCAATCGCCAGTCGGCCTCCCCCTTATACATCTGAACGCGGGTACGTCCATGAACGGTAAGCGCTTGAATGCCAATATCTTGAAGGCGTTCTGCCACATCTTCGATGTTTTTTGTGGAATCATCCCAGCCTAATCTTGTCTTTACGGTAACCGGTAAATGGGTCGATTTGACCACGGCAGAAGTCATGGCCACCATTTTGGGAATATCTTGCAATAAGGCCGCTCCGGCACCTTTGCAGGCGACTTGCTTGACAGGGCAACCGTAATTTATGTCGATTAAATCAGGTCCCGCTTGGGTCGCGATCTCGGTACAGGCCGCCATGGTCTCGATGGAACTGCCAAATAATTGGATTCCAATGGGCCTTTCGTATTCAAAAATATCTAATTTCTGAACGCTCTTAGCCGCGTCCCGGATTAACCCTTCGGAGGAAATAAATTCGGTATACATCATATCAACCCCATTTGCCTTGCAAACGGCTCGAAACGGGGGATCCGATACATCCTCCATTGGCGCTAAAAGCAAAGGAAATTCTCCTAATTCGATGTTACCTATTTTGACCATTCTGTTTAAAAATTGCTTAAATTTACGACCATTATGGAAGAAAACTATCATCTGGGGCCAAACGCTTGGCTTTCTCTTACGTCAAAATTACTAACTCTTTTTGGATTTTTCCTGTTAGGAAGCTTTTTGGGTCAGTTTTTTGGCCTTTTAGCCGTTGTTTATATTATTGGATTTCCTACGGCTAACATAGAGCAATTTCAGAAAATGGTCATGGATTTCATGGTTCATCCGGAGAAATATGAGAATGCATTTCAAGGTATGATGGCCCTGCAATGGTTTACCGCCTTATTTACTTTTGTCTTGGGATCTTGGGCCTACCTTCACTACATCGAAAAACGTTCGATCTCGGAATTGAATGTGGGTAAAGCACCAAATTGGAAAATATTTTTATGGGCTATTTTGACCATTTTAGTTTCAATGCCTTTATTAGAATATGTCATTCAGTTAAATCAAAATTTGATTTTACCAGCGGGTTTTGAGGAGTTGGAATCTTGGATGAAGACCTCGGAACAAAACATGGCCCAACTGACGAAATTTCTTTTAAATTTTACTTCTCCCACTGATTTTGCCATTGCCATTGCTGTCATTGGCGGAATGGCTGCCTTAGGCGAGGAAATCTTCTTTAGGGGCGTGGTCCAGTCACTTTTTGAACGTTACATTGGAAATGCGCATGTGGCCATCTGGGTTTCGGCTGCGATTTTCAGCTTTATCCACATGCAGTTTTACGGATTTTTTCCGAGACTTTTCTTAGGTGCCTTTTTTGGATATTTATATGTGTGGTTTAGAACCATTTGGGTTCCGATCGCCGCGCACTTTTTTAATAATGCTTGGACGCTTTTGATGCATTATTTATACCAACAAAAACAAATTCAAATCAATCCGGAAGAGTTGGGAGCCATGGTTCCATGGTGGTCAGCGCTATTATCGGTTGCCTTAGTTGCCTTTTATATTAAGCGATTATATACCTTTAAAACGGATTAGGATGGAGGATTGGAAAATCATAGGGCAATCGAGAACTGGAATCGATCTAGAAGTCCAAAAAGGATTGTTGGAAGAAATTTACCAAATTCCCGCCGTGGTGGTCAATAAAAAATTCAGTGCCTATGATTTAGGGAGCTGGGAATTGTATGTGCACAAAGATAATTTTGAGCGAGCTGACCTAATTTTAAACAAGCAATAATATGGGTTTAAAAGAGATGAGTAATTTACAGCAGAGAGTGATAGCAGCGATTGTTGCCGTACCATTTTTGCTCTTTTGCGTGCTTTATAGCGATTACACTTTCTTAGCACTTTTTCTTTTTATTGGTATTTGTGCCCAACTGGAATTTTACAAATTAGTGGGAAGTTTTGGGGGTAATTTGCCACTTACTTTTTACGGCACCTTTTGTGGTGTGGTGCTTCATTTATTGACTTTTTTTATTGAAAAAGGGGAAATAGGATATCAAAATTATTACATCCTGTCACCCTTGTGTGCGCTGATTTTTTTCATAAAACTTTATAAAGCCAAAGATGAAAAGCCTTTTAAAAATATTGCCTATACCTTTTTAGGCATTATTTATGTGGCATTGCCCTTTGCGCTATTAACCGTTTTGGCCTTCATTCAAAATGATACTTATGATCCTAATATTGTTTTGGGCTGTTTGTTTTTATTATGGGCCAGTGATTCTGGGGCTTATTTTGCAGGTACCAAATTTGGTAAAACGAAACTGTTTGAACGCGTTTCTCCGAAAAAATCTTGGGAAGGAAGCGTCGGTGGTTTAATCGCAGCGATGGGGGTCGCTTACATTATTTCCATGTATTATACCAATTATGCTCCTTGGCAATGGTTCTCCATTGGGTTTATTATCGTGGTGGCTGGGACTTACGGCGATTTAGTTGAATCCTTATTTAAGCGAAGTATGAACATCAAGGATTCTGCGAATACCATTCCTGGACATGGAGGATTTTTAGATCGATTTGATGGATTGCTTTTATCCATTCCTTTTATCATTACCTTTTTGAAATTAATTTCCTAAATATGCGTTTAACTAATTTTAATGCTCAGTTGCGTATAAATTTCATTTAATTTGCAAGATGTTTAGACCCGTACTTATTTTCGCGCTTTTATTTTGTCTGACGATGGGAAAGGTATTTTCTCAGGGGCAGGATAAAACGATATTATTCCAAGTACAAATTGTGGCCAACAATGGATCTGAGTATTTGCCGATGGCCTATGTATATAATCCAAAAGCGGGTAGGGGAGCGTTAAGTGATAATTTTGGCCGAGCAGATTTATTGGTTTTTCCGGGCGACAGCCTTGTTTTTACTTATATAGGCTACAAAAAACAATATTACATCATACCTAAGTCGGTGGAGCAGGTCCAACAAAAAATCATCTCCATGGATGAAGATTCTAAGATGTTGGCCGAAGTAAAGGTATTTCCACACGCCTCTGAAGAAGAATTTAAACAAGCATTCTTAAACATGCGTTTGCGGGATGAACGCCAAAGAGCCATTTTGGCCAACAACCTAGAGCAGTCTAAGTTGAACGTCTACGCACTCCAAGCAGGTTTAGGGGCGGCGTCCAACTTCCGGAATTTCTCGGATATGATGACCTCAGCACAGTCCAATAGGTCCTTTTACGCGAGTCCTTTATTATCCCTAACTAATCCCTTCGCATGGATGAGTTTTATCCAATCTGTTAAAAATGGAGATTTGAAAAAGAAAGATTGGAAGAAGGCCTATGAATTTATGCCTAAGGAGAATATTTCTCGACAAATGTTTTTACGGGATAATTCGAAAAATTAAGTTCTATTCATCTGACTCGTTCGAATCATCACAGGATCTATTTCATTAGGAATTCAATTCTTTAGTTGGTCCACGAATAAAAGTTCGGGAAATTATTTTATCGCTCAAAATCGAATCATTTATCGCTCATATGATAGCTTTTGTGAGCGACAAATTGTCTTTCTATGAGCGTAAAATCAAAAAAATAAGAAAAATGAAATGTGAGTAGCTCTAATTCCTTTCTCTACATTATATTCAGTTAATTGCATTGAAATGGTTTATTATTTAAATTATTTTGGTAGTATTACTACGCTTTTTGACTATTTTTTAATCTAATCCAATAATTTAGTTTATATTTATCATAAAAATGGTAGTATGCTTACTGAAAAAAGAACAAAAATAAACCAATTGTTGGCAATCATACCTCCGGGTGTTGTGCTACAATCTTCATGGTTATTAAATCAGGGATATAGCCTTGATTTACAAAAATATTATCGAAATAGTGGATGGCTAAAGGCCTTGGAAAATGGTGCTATGTTTCGTAGCAATGAACAGCCTAGGTATGAGGGTGGTATTTTTGCTTTACAAAGGCAATCTGGACTTTCAGTACATCCAGGAGGAAGAACTGCACTTGCGTTTCTAGGGAAAGCACATTATTTAGAATTGAATACTTCTCAAATATGGTTGTTTGGCGGGGAAAAGGAAAAGCTACCTGCCTGGTTTAAAAAACACAAATGGGGCAAACAAATTCATTATAAGTCAAGTTCATTTTTACCTATGGAACTGGGATTGACTGAATTCTCCTTAGCTGGATTTTCCATACATGTGGCATCCCCAGCCAGGGCAATCATGGAATGTTTGTATTTAGCTCCTGAAAATTTTGATTTAGTGGAATGCTATGAACTCATGGAAAACTTAAATGACCTTCGTCCAACGCTCGTTCAAGAGCTGTTAGAAGCGTGCACATCCATAAAAGTAAAAAGATTGTTTTTATATATGGCTGAGAAGCTTAATCATCCTTGGTATAAACATATAAATCTTTCAAAAGTGGATTTAGGAAAAGGAAAAAGAAGTCTCGTGAAAGATGGTTTATATGTGTCGAAATTTAAAATAACGATTCCTAAAACACTGACAAATAATGAGCAATAATAATTATTACAAACAAGTAGCTTTGTTAATTAGTGTGATCCCTGAAATTGCCATTGATTCCAGGTTTGCGTTGCATGGAGGAACTGCCATCAATTTATTTGATCGTAATATGCCAAGACTTTCGGTCGACATCGACCTTACATACATTCCAATAGAGGACAGAGAAACTTCATTTACTAATATTTCAAAAGCACTAATAAATATAAAGTCGAGGATTGAAAAACGTTTCTTAACCTGTAGAGTGGAACATAAAAAAGACACGCTTAAGCTGTTGGTGACCAATTTTGAAGCAATGATTAAAATTGAAGTGAGTCAAATTATACGAGGGGTACTTGGTACAGTTGCTGAAAAGACACTTTGTGAAAATGCACAAGAAAAGTTTGATACTTTCTGTTCCATCCAAGTTGTATCAAATGGTCAATTATATGGCGGGAAAGTATGTGCTGCTATCGATAGACAACATCCCAGGGACCTATTTGATGTGAAGCAATTATTTCAAAATGAAGGATTTACACAGGAGATTAAAGAGGGTTTTCTGTTTAGATTGCTCAGCTCCGATCGTTCCATTCAAGATATACTTTTTCCAAATCTGCAAGACCAGCATTTGGCCATGATTAATCAATTTGTAGGCATGTCGGAGCAACAGTTTACTATTGAAGAATATGAATTTGTAAGGGAAAGTATGATTAAAAAAGTGCAAGCGTCATTAACAGAGGAAGATAAATTATTTATACTTGCTTTTAAGAATGTAGCTCCCGATTGGTCAACCTATAATTTTGAAGCTTATCCTTCTATAAAGTGGAAACAGTTGAATTTGGAAAAAATGAAAGCCAATAATTCAGCAAAGCACAACGAGATGTATAATTCCTTAAAGAGAAAACTAAATGAGATTTAAGTTCATAAACCAAACCCTGTTAATTCTCCTTAAATTATTCAATTAACATTTTGACGGATACCTATTTGTTTTTCTCGATCCACTCCGTCGGAGTCATCTTGTACTCAGCTTTGAAGGCTGCATAGAACCTTGATTTATTTTTAAAACCGCAAACAGCCGAAATTCCTTCTATGGACATTTGCAAATGCATATTCTCCTTAAATAGCTGGATCGCATGGTCTACTCGTAATCTATTTCTGAATACAGGGAAGGGAGTTTTAAGTTGCTTATTGAAACAACTTGACACCCGCAAATGAGGAATATTTAACTCCCTGGAAAGGTCATGCAATGAAAAATCTATTTTCAAATAAGGTTTTTCCTTTTCTAAATAGTCCATTATTTTATCCATGCCATCGGAATGGTCAGATTTATTTAGTTCAATCTCATCAGGGCTATTTTTTTTGCTAAAAAATACTTTAAACCATTGGACCATGGAGGTATTTGTATTAAATCCATAAATGAATTTTGGGAATAACAAGAAACTCAAAGGAGATATTAAGGTAAGTAAGTAATAGAATTCTAAATTAGTATTAATAAGGGGTAATCTGAAGGCTAAATCTGCCTGTAAAGGTGATTTATATGTAACATAGATGATATTTAAGAGCATAGGAAATACAGAAACTGCCAATATAAAAACCAATGAAGTAATGATTTTTGAAATTTTGGGTTTCATCAATTCATTGCTTTTCTTTTTTAGTAAATAATAAAAGGTGTATATAACAAAAGAAAGATTGGATAAAGGGATGAATGCCCTTTGTATATTATAATCAAATAACAATGTGTACTCTTTTGGGAAATTTCTAAAATAAATATTCTTGTCAATTTGCATAATGAAACTAAACTTTTCCTCCGTGCTCAATTGATAATAAGGAAGCAAGTTCAATAACAGGAGTAAACTTGGCAAAAAAAGGAATAGCGATTCAGGTTTGAAAACCAATTTTTCTTCAAAAACACTTTTGCCATAAAAATAAACAAATGGACCTATTAGGCATGTTAAAGGGTCCGTTTGGAACAATAAAATGGCCAACTCATTTAAATGAGTATGGCTATTCAGCAAAATTCCAATAACGACTCTTAGATTAAAAAGTAGAATGAAGAAACAAAGGTATAGGACTGATTTTTGCTCTCTCCATTGAAAATTAAATAGAAGCAAGCACAGAAATACATTTAGATACACGGAGGTAAAGATCATAATTTTAGAACGTAATTGTATAATTTAAAACAAAGGTATCATCTTGTTGTAGCACGCTACCTTTTTGTTAAACAAAGGTATCGTTTTGTTTAAAATTAAACTAACTACTATTTTCCATGTTGTTTAGTTATCCTCAAAATTGAACTAATTTCTTCTCCAAGAGGCTTTTACAATCCATTCCAATGAACTTGTTTTGCAAATCCTTATTTAAAAAAAATAGGGTTTTTTAACCTTATTTCTAGAAAAATGATTTCAAAACAATATCCATTCAGAGGATTAATCCTCGGGGCTGTATGGTTGGGAATTTTATTCCAATCACAGGCCCAACAATTCAAACTCAACCAAGGCATTGCCATCACGCAGTTCAATTACCAAAACGAGCAGGGCCAAAATGTCCAAGGGCTTAAGTCGGGCTCTGGTCTAGCCATTTCCTTAGCTTTCCACAAAGCAAGCTTAGTAGATTCTGCTAAATACAAACTAGACCAAACCCCCTTCGCTATTTACTTAGGTCAAAATCCGAGGGTAGCAAAACTATTGAGCTTGATCAATTATGACTTAGGCCTCCAGTTTTCACAGCTAAATGCCGTGGGGGATATTCAAAACAATGCCTTTTCCTATCAAACCGATTACATAGGGCTGCATGGAAAATTAGGAGTTAGGATTCCATTGCCCTGGAAGTTCTCGCTGAACCTGCAAGGAATTGCCAGCGTGAATAAAATCGTACACGGAAACCAATTATTGATAAATCGCTACATCGACCTAACTGAAGATGCACAATTCGCCCAAGTAAAAATCATGGCCGGCTACGGCGCAGAATTCGAGAAAAGATTTTCTGATAAGTTGGCAGGTTTCTTTTCCTACCAACAAACCCAGACGCTGAACTCCAACCCGGTAGGTCAGTCGACATTACACTTCAAACCCACGATGTTTTCAGTGGGCATCCGCCTACTAAATTAAGATCCGCCTATGTATCGCATATATACCCTGATTATTTTATTACTCATCACTCACCTAAGCCAAGGCCAATATCTAAAGATGGCCACGATCTCCTCATGGGGTGGCTCAAGCTCCTCGGGCAATTACATGTCGCAGGTCGTGGGCCAGTCGAGCGTCATCGCTGGAACCGAAAGCAAAAATGGAACGGTGTTCCGACAAGGCTTTAAACAACCGACTAGCCTGCAGAAGAAAACTCAGTCGGGCGGCATGCTCCAACTGGCTGAAGGCGAAGGAAGCCCTTGGTCTTTTCATGCCTACCCGAATCCGTTTAAGGATGTATTGAGCGTGAGATTTAATCAGCATACAACGCTTCCTGTTCGTATGACTTTGTAT
>JABMMK010000135.1 GCA_013205605.1 Cytophagales bacterium
ATAAACATCTCTTCAGAATACCATTTCAGAGCACGTGTCTTTTTAATCATAGGCGCGTGCTCTTTACTTTTATAAGCAAACTGATCCAAGATTTCTTCCGACTCCCAAAGGCTTAACGTAGCTTGTTCCAACAAAGGAAATTCCCCGACCCCTTTAGCAAATAGTAAACCACTTTTGGACGACAAATATTTGCTTGCATGAGAAACATTAAACCAAAATAATAAGGATTTATACCAAACGATGCTCGCACGCGTCAAAACCAAAACAGGTCCATTTCCTGGGTCCGCTCCCATTTCAAAAGGATTGTTGCCATTCCAAGTTCCATGCCCTTTGATGGCCACGGTATCCCAACCATTCATTTCGCTGGATTGGTTTTTCAAGGCAGACCAACGAGCATTCGTCTCAAAAAAATCATCTGAAGCTTTTTGAGATTCAAATACACCTAAAAAGGCATACATTGAAAAATCAGGCCACACGGAAAAACCATTTCCGGCGCCCACCCCCAAATGTTTTGAAAACAATAAACCCGCGTGCTTCCAAGGATTCACTAGCGAAATACCCATTTGGGCAAAAGCAAAACGCTTATTTGAAAAGCCCTCAAAAGTTAAAAATCGAATTGAAATAATTTTTTCACTCATTTACATCTAAATTAGCCTAATTTTGAACAAATATATCGACAATAAGGTTTAAAACAACATGAACAATTCTGGTAAAAAAGGTTTTTATTTTAAACAATATGAGGAAAAAGGCACATCCCCTTTTGAAAAACTTTTTGGCATATTTAAAGAATTAATCACCCATACCTCGGGTGATTTTGATGAAGCCATTGATTGGCTGCGCGAATTAGACAAAGAATACGAATTGACCGATGAAAATTATACCATCGAAGATTTTATTGAAGACTTAAAAGCCAAAGGCTACATCCGTGAAGAAATAGATGCCGAAGGTGGATCTGGTTTAGGCATTACAGCCAAGACAGAAAGGGCGATACGCCAACAAGCCCTTGAAAATATATTTGGGAATTTGAATAAAAGTGGTGCGGGAAATCACAAAACCAAAGCTGCTGGACTAGGAGATGAACTCACAGGTGAATTTAGAAGCTATCATTTTGGGGATGGATTAGAAAAAATATCCCTAACTGAGAGTTTGAAAAATGCGCAAATTAATCATGGAATAGGGTCTTTTGAATTAACCGAAGAAGATTTAGTGGTGGAGGACTCAACGTACAAATCCCAAATGAGTACCGTATTAATGATCGACATCAGCCATTCCATGATCCTATATGGGGAAGACCGAATTACCCCAGCCAAGAAAGTGGCGATGGCCTTAGCCGAGCTAATTACAACGCGCTATCCAAAAGATACGATTGACATCTTGGTTTTTGGCAATGATGCCTGGAGTATTTCCATTAAAGACATCCCCTATTTAAAAGTGGGGCCCTATCACACCAATACCGTAGCAGGATTACAATTAGCGATGGATATTCTGCGAAGAAAAAGGAATACCAACAAACAAATCTTTATGATTACGGATGGTAAACCTAGCTGTGTAAAAGAACGAGATGGGACTTATTACATGAATAGCAATGGGCTAGATCCCTACGTGACAGAAAAATGTTATACCCAAGCAGCGCAAGCGAGGAAATTACATATTCCGATTACGACATTCATGATTGCTAGGGATTCCTATCTGCAGCAATTTGTTGACAAATTCACGGAAGCAAACCAAGGCAAAGCATTCTACACGGGATTAAAAGGATTAGGTGAAATGATTTTTCAAGATTACGAAACAAATAGAAAGAAAAGACTAAAATAAAATGATCAAAAATTTAGGTGAATTAAAAGCTTCTGGTTACACTAGCAAATCAATTAAAGACGAGTTAAGAGATAATTTAATCAAGCACATGCAGGCGGGAACGACTGTTTTTGAAGGCGTTCATGGATTTGAAAATTCCGTTATTCCTGAGTTAGAACGCGCTATTTTATCTCGCCATAATATAAACTTATTAGGTTTGCGAGGTCAAGCAAAAACACGTTTAGCCAGACTAATGGTCAATTTATTAGATGAATACATTCCCATTGTACAAGGCTCTGAAATTAATGATGATCCATTATCCCCTATTTCGCGTTTTTCGAGAGATTTGATCGCAGAAATGGGAGACAAAACACCCATCGCATTTCTGCATCGTTCAGATAGGTTTGCTGAAAAATTAGCTACTCCTGATGTCACCGTGGCTGATTTAATCGGAGATGTAGATCCCATCAAAGCCGCTAATTTAAAACTATCTTACGCAGATGATCGCGTGATACATTTTGGGATGATCCCGAGGGCCAATCGGTGCATCTTTGTCATCAATGAAATTCCTGATCTTCAAGCGAGAATCCAAGTAGCCTTATTTAATATTCTTCAAGAAGGTGACATTCAAATTCGCGGATTCAAATTGCGTTTGCCCTTAGATATGCAATTTATTTTCACAGCAAATCCGGAGGATTATACGAATAGAGGAAGCATTGTTACTC
>JABMMK010000136.1 GCA_013205605.1 Cytophagales bacterium
ATATTGGCTATTTGACTCCCGGCCTACCGTATAACTGACCCCGGAGGCGGCCATCAAATCTCCTTCATAGGTACAATCCATAAACATTTTACCTTGATAAATCTGACCCGTTTCCATCTGTATTGTTTTTATCACGTGTCCTTCCTTTTTTACGCCCGTTTTTCGATTCAACCGCTGTTGATAGACAATCCGAATGTTAGGTTCTTTTTCTAGCATTTCATGATATACTTTTAAAGCTGCGGAAGGCTCAAAAGCCCACATGGCATCTTCCTCGAAGGTATTATATCCGACACCGCGATACGACTCCCTGTTTTGATAAATCCAGTTTTCTGGCTTCAAATAATACTTTTTGATATTTTGATAAAACTCACGGGAAAGGCCGCCAATGGCTTGCTTATTTCCAATATCAGTCTTGCCCAATCCACCTGTAGTTAGTCCTCCTATTCGCTTAAAAGGTTCAATTAAAATTACTTTTTTACCCATCCTAGAGGCTTGAATTGCGGCAGAAACGCCAGCTGAGGTGCCTCCATAAATTACCATATCATAGGATTGAATAGTTTGAGCAATGCACAGATTTTGTATTAAAAAAGTCGATAGGATAAGCCAAATGGTGCGTAGATGACCAAATATTGAAACTGAATGAGCGCTTAGCATATATTGATATTCAAATGATTTTTTGAAGATACGTTTTAAAGCAAAAAATAAATACAACCAATAGAAATAATTTTTGAAAGACGATTTATGACAATTTGAAGTCATTAATTTAAAAAGGATTCGACTTTTACTTAGATACTTAAATGTTTTTATGCAAAATTTGGATTAAATTAAATATGCGGATGGGTTTGCAAATTGCCCACAAAATGGAATCAGTAGGCCATTTCTATTGGCAAACGATTGGATTTCAATCGGATCAAAAAAAACCAAATTTGAGTAATTAATGGGTTAAAATAAAAAGCTGATCCTTCTAATGAGGGAGCTGCTTTTTATTTCAACTTGGTCGTATCTACGCGGCTAGGGGTATCTTCCCCTGAAATGATACTCGTCGCGCTCTTAGCGATTGCCTTAATAATTTCGGTCATATTATCTAAGTCCAACGTCTGTACTTCATCGCTCGCCTTGTGGTAATTAGGTTCGCTGTCCATTTTAGAGGTAGAAATGGTATGCGCTGGAACGCCTAATTCTGCTAAAGTTGCATTGTCTGAACGGTAAAATAAGTTTTGGTCTAAATATGGATCCGGATAAAAAGTAAATGGAGACCCTGTTAAGTTTTTCTTCAAAATTTCACCCATTGTCGACTTCTCATACCCCGTGATGTAGGCGCTATTTTTACCCCATTTACTTTCTGTACCAATCATCTCCAAATTAAACATGGCCATCACTTGGTCTGGATTAAATTGCTTCGAGAAATAAGAACTTCCGTGGCCACCGCTTTCCTCGGCTGTAAAGGCCGCAAAAATTAGCGTACGTTCGTTGTCACGTTTTTTAGCGTAGTATTTTGCCAACATCATCACAGCGGTTGTTCCAGCAGCATCGTCATTGGCCCCGTTGTAGATTGAATCTCCTTGCACGGCTTTTCCGATTCCTAAGTGATCATAGTGGCCAGAGAAAATAACGTATTCATTCGGACGAGATTTGCCAGGAAGGATCCCCACGACGTTAGCTAATTCGAGACGTTCTACTTGTTGGGTCGCTGTGAATTGATACTTCGTAGGGATGGCATTGGCAATCACGAAAACTATGTTGGCCTGCGTTTCTCTGAGCGGCCCTCTGCTAGACAGACGCGGAATGTATTTAGCAAAGCTTTCGTGCAAGAAAGCGATGGTTGGCTTTTTGGCATTCATAATCTGATAGGCTTTTTGGCCAAAATTCTCTCCTTCCTGAATACTCGCCACTTCATAACCCGATTTTTCGTTGACTTCAATCGAAGATTCTTTGGAAATCATTGCGATGTTTTTAGCCTCTAAAGATTTTTCATCCATGTTTCCGGAAGCGGAAATTAGCGAAGACTTAAACATAGGGAATGTCTGCAAATACGTCCCGTTGGTCTTTTGCAATTTTGCCTTTTTGAATTCCCCTGCAATGAAATTTGCGGCCTTTTCAATGCCCGGTGTAAAGGGTTTTCTGCCCGCTAGCTCGTCTGAGGCTAAATAGGTTTCGATACGCTCCGTTTCTGCGCGGGTAATGATTTTGTCAATTTTCTGCGCCTGAACCAGCAAGGGCAGCGCTATGAGTAGTAAGATTTTTTTCATTGGAAAATATTTATTCCGACAATATTACAAAATTACCTAATGAGATGATGTAGGACCATTTTGTATTTTTTGAGATGCTGATCGGATTATTGTATGATGAAATCATGCCCTTGTGCGCGCTGGTTTGCTGCTTTGTCCTAAAGGTACTTTTTATTTTAAATGAAATTAATGCTAAATTTGAATCAATATTAATCACTCCTGAAGGGAATAACAATTAGTTTAGGGATGTACATCGTAAGTTGAAAAGTTAATTTCTGCTTTAAAATATTCTACTTGTTCAGTCATTTTTTATAATGTATTAGATTTTTTTTTGACATGAAGTTTAAATTATTTTTAGTATTGCTTTTGATTCATTATCAAGTTTCATTCGCTCAAAACAATCGCTTAGAAACGTTCAATAAAATTGGTTGGTACAGTTACACAGGAACTTTTAAAGTATCAGAAAAAATAGGAATACACACCGAATATCAATGGCGAAGAAATAACCTGATTACAAGTTGGCAACAAAGCCTTTTAAGGACGGGCTTAAATTATACTTTAAACCCAAGAGTATTTTTTAGATTAGGTTATGCATGGGCAGAAACCTACCCATATGGCGAGTATCCCCTAAATGGATTGGGTAGGAGTTTTACAGAACATAGAATTTTTGAAATGGTTCAACTCTCGCATAAAGAGGGTTCAGTAGATTTTTCTCACCGCTTTATGTTGGAACAGAGATTTATTGGAAGATATAGTTCGGCAAACGAGTACACAGAAGACGAATTTCCATTCTCCAGTCGAGCGAGATATATGATTCGTCTTCAGGTACCTTTAAGGGGAGAAGATATAAAAGATAAGACACCGTATGTTGCAGCCTATGATGAGATTTTTATTGGATTTGGGAAAAATGTGAATGCAAATGTTTTTGACCAAAATAGAATTGGTATTTTAATTGGCTACCGCATCAATAAAAATGTCAGGATCGAAGGAGGTTATTTAAATCAAACGTTACAATTAGGCAGACTCGTTAACGGAAAAAATGTGTTTCAGAATAATAATGGAATTATTATTAACACAAATTTTAATATCGATATGACAAAGAAAGCGGCGGATAAACGTAATTGAACTAATACATATTGATAACCAATTAAGATACATTAACTGTTTTTTAGGATTGACGGTAAATTGTCAACAAAATTGGACCGATAGAGGTAATTTCTAAAACAGTGTTTAATTTTAAGCGCTGGCGGTTAGTTTGTTGGAAGTTTAAATAAGATTTGTTGAATATTAAGAACATTTAAATTTAGATTAAACACCAGTAAGGAGAAGTCCAATTAGTTTGACGACATACATTATAAACAATCAAAAAAATGAAAAAACTAGTTTTAAGAATCCTGGTCTTAGTGGGCATTTATTCCTGCATCTCTCAAAATGTAAATGCACAATCAAAACCTAAATTTTTAGAAGGTTCTTTGATGGTATTTGCGGATGGTAAAGGTAAGATTGGTTTCGGTGGTGTATCACCTGCATTTTTCAAAGTTAATTTACATAAAAATTTAACAATAGGAACTTCACTAGCACCCATTATTTGGGTAGATACTCAAAAGGATAATCACAATTTTGGACAAGCTGGATTTGTGGTTAGAATGGATTATAAAAAAATAAGTTTTGGATACAATATATTAACAATAGCAGGAACGGATATTAAATTTTTTGGTTTTGGTTATAAATTTTAACAAATGTAAATCGTCTGCAAAATTGGACCGATAGAGTGTTTTCAATAGGGGTGTTTAATTTTAAAGAAACCCCTATTTCAATCGAAAACCCCTCTCGTCCTACCCGATTTGCTTTCGCTCCCGTAAAATAAAAGAATCCACCCTTTTGAGCTGGATTCTGATGATTGAGCTAGATTTGGTTGAACTATGCTTATTTAAATTTAAAGCGAGAGATGCTATTAAAGGACACCTAAATTACAGATCTCTATACTTATTTTTTTACTTGGAATTGGACTAAACGCTTTACATTGAGGACAATTTTGAACTATTGGATTCTTGGGAATAGAAAAATAAAATTCATCACCCTCTTTAATAGTGGACGGAAAAGTGCAGATGCTTCCTAAGCCAAAAACATTTTGATAGGTGGTATTGGTTAATGGATTTTGCCAACTAGGTTCATACAATGCCTTATCTACATCACCTTCAGTTATCTGAATTACATAATTCATGCAAACACCTTTTGCTACCAACTTGCCTTTAAAACAAGCGGGGGATAAATTTGACTTATTGCAAGAGCTAATTAAAAGAATAAATAAAGCGACTACGTATTTTATCATTACTGTGAATATTATGTAATTTTTATTTGTTTACAAATAATATACTACGTCAAACTAATTGGACTTCTCTTTACAGGTGTTTAATCTACATTTGAATTTAAATATTCATTTTTTTCTTTTACAATATTTGACTGTTTTTATTTTCTTATTGTTGAATCATCTTTGATTTTAATTCGAGTCCCCGCACGTGTAGGCTGTTAAAAATTTTTGGACAATCCAAAATGTTTGTTTTGTAAATTAATTTAAAATTTAGCGTTTAAAATAAATCAGGACCGTTTTGAATGGAAGTATTCGAAAATTCTTTGGTATTGGTATCGAATAAT
>JABMMK010000137.1 GCA_013205605.1 Cytophagales bacterium
GGTCTATAACGCCTTGAACCGGAATTAATTCACTGGCAATTTGAGTATTAAAAATAGGCATGCCCCCTAAAAAATAATAGCATAGACATGCTATTCCAAGGCCATTTAAAACGAGAAATCCCCAGGTATTAAAAGTGAATGGCTGTTTGCTCAATGATTTATTTGATAATAATTTACTATTGAAAATTTAAATTTCATCATAAACTTTAATTCATTCAAAGAAATAGGCTGATTTTGTATAAAAATAGCAAAAAAATCCAAACCTGAGTTTTGGTAATTGGAATTTACGGACTAATTTTGCATTCCGAATGTACTAAGCATTCAGGTAGATGTCAAACATTAGCTTTTAGCTAATCATTAATTTAATTATCAAATGGCAAACGCAGTAAATAAAGGGAAGGTTGCACAAGTAATTGGACCAGTAGTCGATGTTAGTTTTGAAGGAGAGGGATCAACATTACCAGCAATTTTAAACGCACTTTCTGTTACCAAATCAAATGGTCAAGGACTTATTTTAGAAGTTCAGCAGCATTTAGGAGAGGACAGAGTTCGTACAATTGCCATGGAAGGTACAGAAGGACTTCAGAGGGGACAAGAAGTAATCGACTTGGGTACACAGATGACTATGCCAACCGGCGAGGGGATCAAGGGGCGTTTATTTAATGTGGTAGGAGAGGCTATTGATGGCATCAAGCAACCTAAATCTGATAAGGGGATGCCTATTCACCGTTCGGCTCCTCGGTTTGACGAATTAGCTACAACGACTGAAGTTTTATTTACAGGAATTAAGGTAATCGATTTATTAGCTCCATATGTAAAGGGGGGTAAAATTGGTCTATTTGGTGGAGCGGGTGTTGGTAAAACAGTATTGATCATGGAATTGATTAATAACATCGCCAAAGCGTATGAAGGACTTTCTGTATTTGCAGGTGTAGGAGAACGTACGCGTGAGGGGAATGACTTGCTTCGTGAGATGATTGAATCAGGTGTTATTAAATATGGGGAAGCATTTAAACATGCGATGGAAGAGGGACATTGGGATTTGTCCAAAGTGGATGAAAACGAATTGTCTAAATCTCAAGCGACCTTGGTTTTTGGCCAAATGAATGAGCCTCCTGGGGCACGTGCACGTGTAGCTTTATCTGGTTTAACAGTGGCTGAGCATTTCCGTGATGGAGATGGAGAAGGTTCTGGTCGTGATATTTTATTTTTTATTGATAATATTTTCCGTTTTACTCAAGCAGGTTCTGAGGTTTCGGCTTTATTAGGTCGTATGCCTTCTGCGGTAGGGTACCAACCTACATTGGCAACCGAGATGGGTGCGATGCAAGAAAGAATTACCTCTACAAAGCGTGGTTCAATTACTTCTGTACAAGCAGTTTATGTACCAGCAGATGATTTAACGGATCCAGCTCCTGCGACAACTTTTGCTCACTTAGATGCGACAACGGTATTATCTCGTAAAATTGCTGAGTTAGGAATTTATCCAGCGGTGGATCCTTTAGATTCCACCTCCAGAATTCTTTCAGCAGAAGTTTTGGGAAATTCTCATTATGATACGGCTCAACGAGTTAAAGAGATTTTACAGCGTTACAAAGAACTACAAGATATTATTGCGATTCTTGGTTTAGATGAATTATCTGAAGAGGATAAGTTGGTTGTGTCCCGTGCAAGACGTGTTCAACGCTTCTTGTCTCAACCATTTTTTGTGGCTGAACAATTTACAGGATTAAAAGGCGTTTTAGTGGATATTAATGATACGATTAAAGGTTTTAATGCGATCATTGACGGAGAATACGATTATTTACCTGAAGCGGCATTCAATTTAGTAGGTACCGTTGACGATGCGGTGGCTAAAGGGGAAAAATTACTTGCTGAGGCATCAAAATAGAAAAAAATGTATTTAGAAATTATAACTCCTGATCGTAAAGTATTTGCTGGCGAAGCTACTGTCGTCACACTTCCGGGTGTAGATGGGTCGTTTCAAATATTAAACGATCACGCTGCGATTGTGAGTACTTTACAAAAGGGCGAACTTGTCGCAGATAAACAAGCTTTTCAGATTGAGGGTGGGGTGGTTGAGGTTTTAAATAATAAAGTTTTAGTATTGGCAGAGGGAGTTCAATAAACTATGAGAGCACTTGGATTTTTGTTTTTGGTCGTTCTTTTTTTAAGTTCTTGTTCTGAGAAGACGCAATTGACGGGATCGTTGATGACTTTAATTAAGGAAAACCAATTGCCTTTAGAGAAAATCCAATTTTATAATGACAATCCCTTGTTTCTAGAACGTGAGTTAAATGCTTCTGAGGCGAATGTCAAATCCGGGAAAGTCCTTATTGTCAATGGGAAATCCATCAATCGTATCACGCTGGAGAAGCAGACCCCAGGACTTTTGGTGAAACAGTCACAGGATCATCTACTTATTTCTTTTGAATCAGGTGCCGGAGAGGCAAAAAGTTTGCACTTTGCGCCCATATTAGGCGAAAGAGGAGAATATTTTTATCAATTGGTCGATGAATCTGGTAGTACCACATTTAGTCGATTAATGTATGATGGGAATAAATATTTGCTGTACAATAAATCAAAAATTAGATTAGAGATAATGAAATCATCCTTTTCAGGTTTAAAAGTTAGTAGCAAAAGAATGAAGGGGAATCGAATTCAATAAGTTTTGAAATAGTCAATTGTAAAATAGGATGCTTGCATCCTATTTTTTTTTGACCCAAATTTACAATTAGTATGCTAAACATACTTTATATGAAAGCAGAGAATACGGTCGATTTTCAGATTAAAACGGGTTGGAATGCGATTAGCAGGATGTATAATACCTATGCTGCCCAATTTGACATGACGATGGCTATAGGATATGCTTTATTGCATATTGATAAAAATGGAACCTCGGCTACCAAAATTGCACCTGCTTTAGGGCTTGAGTCTAGAAGTTTGACGCGTATGTTAAAAACATTGGAAGACAAGAAATGGATTCGACGCGAAGCAAATTTTAAAGATAAGCGAGTCGTGAAAATCTTCTTGACGGAATTGGGTAAGAAAAAGAGAGATCAAGCACGCCAAGGAGTCATTTTATTTAATGA
>JABMMK010000138.1 GCA_013205605.1 Cytophagales bacterium
GTTTCAGACATAAGGGGAGGTTCTATTTTCCAAAAACAAAAATAATGCGTTTACAGATGATTCAGTCCATAAATAGTAAACGTCTAAATTTTAACCGGACACCAATGATATTTTTATACTTTTTCAACATTTATTTTATTTATTTTTTGCATTTCAAAAACTTTTTTAGAATATTTGGGTTTAAAAACCAAACTTATTAAAAGTTAAGAAACCAAACTTATTTTCAACCTTTTTTAAACAATCTACTTATGAATTTATTAAACATTTTATTGGACGGCACATTAGCTGCCGGTGATTACATTGGATTTACCTTTTTCACAGGGTATATGTCGATGTTGGCTGCCTCTATTTTCTTTATCGTAGAGCGTGGAACTGTTAATGATAAATGGAAAACATCTATGTTGATTTCAGCATTGATTACCTTTATCGCTGCAGTACATTATTTTTACATGCGTGGTGTGTGGTTAGAAACACATGAGTCTCCAACTCAATTCCGTTACATTGACTGGACTTTAACAGTTCCTTTGATGTGTATCGAGTATTATTTGATCTTAAAGCCAGCAGGTGCTAAAGGTGGAATGTTATCTCGTTTGATCTTTGGATCTGTGGTTATGTTAGTTGCAGGTTACATTGGAGAGGCAGTAGTTCCAGCACAAAACATTATGTGGGGATTAATTTCAACAGCTGGTTGGGCAATCATCATTTATGAAATTTATATGGGTGAGGCGTCTAAATTGGCAGCTGCGTCTACAAGTGAGGCTGTAAAGTCTGGATACAAAGTAATGCGTTGGTTCACATTAGTAGGTTGGGCTATCTATCCAATCGGATACATGATGTTACCAGGTAACTTGTTATCAGGAATGGCTGGAAACATTGATTTGGCTTACAACATTGCTGATGCTGTTAACAAAATCGGTTTTGGTTTAGTTGTTTATTCAATTGCTAAAGGAGCAACAGCTAGCGAAGCAACATCTAGCGCAGCATAAATTATCAGTTGTTTGGTTTTATAAAAGGGGGAAGAAGCTAAGACTTCACCCCTTTTATTTTTTACACCAAAAATTTAATTTAAGCATCTATTTTTCCTTAAAATAGATTTTCAAAGTGAATACAATAATTAATTCCTTTGGTATAGTGTTTAAAATATTTTAACTTCAATGTTTGAACGCAATAATGGTTGCGTTTGGGTCAATAAAATTTTAAAGCTGAATTAAATAATGAAATTCTTAGTCGCATCGAATGTTCTGTTAAAGCAAATTTCCGCGATCAACGGAGTGGTTGCTAGTAATCCTATCATTCCCATTTTGGAAAACATTTTGGTCGAGTTGACGGGTGATAAGCTCACCTTAACCGCGTCTGATTTGCAGACGGTGATGACGACGACTTTAGATGTAGAAGGATTTGAGAATGGTTCTATTGCTTTGCCGGCCAGATTATTACTAGAGACATTGCGTAGCTTACCGGACCAACCGGTTACCATAGCGGCGGATGCGGGTACTTTTGGTGCGGAGATATCTACCCAAAATGGCCGATTTAAGTTGAGTGGTGAGAACCCGATTGACTTCCCTAGAATTCCAGAGGTGGCTAAAACACAATCGATCAATTTATCGGGATCAGTATTAGGAGAAGCTATCGCGAATACGTTGTTGGCCGTTTCCAATGATGACATGCGTCCGGCGATGACCGGGGTATTGATTCAAATGATGGGCGATCACACTAATTTCGTGGCTACGGATGGTCACCGTTTGGTACGTTATAGAAGAAATGATATTCGTCCAGAGGCGCAAAGCAGTTTAATTTTACCAAAGAAAGCTTTGGCACTATTGAAATCCACTTTGCCGATGGATGATACGCAGGTAACGGTTGACTTTTCAGCTTCCAATGCCTTCTTTAGTTTCCAGAGTTTCCAATTGATTTGTCGGATTATCGACGAGCGTTTCCCGGAGTATGAGAATGCAATACCGAAGGAGAATAATGAAATTTTAACGATTAATCGCTTGGAGTTTTTGAGCTCTGTGAAGCGTATTTCGATATATTCCAATAAGACGACGCATCAAATTCGTTTGAAATTGACGGCTAATTTGTTGACACTTTCAGCGGAAGATTTGGATTACTCGAATGAGGCGAATGAGGCGTTGCCTTGTGAGTATTCGGGCAAAGACATGGAAATTGGATTTAATGCTAAATTGATCTCTGAGTTGTTGAGCAATTTGTCGGCCAAATTTGTGGACATTAAATTGAGTGAGCCAAACAAAGCTGGCTTAATTATCCCGTCGGATCAGGATGAGAGTGAGGA
>JABMMK010000139.1 GCA_013205605.1 Cytophagales bacterium
AAGAAGAAATGATTTTGCCATTGCTTACCTAATGCCGTTCCTGGATTAAAAACCATTCCTGTTGGACCATTGTGGAAATTACGAATCGGTGGAATGATGTAGGCGGCTTGTCCATCCCAGCGAGGGGTAAATAATTTTTCGTCCATCCATACTTTGTACAGATTGTTCGTAGGATCTGTATATTTTCCATATTGCCAGTTGGAACGCCAGCCCGCATCCGAACCTTCCACCACATGCACTAAACGCTCACTTTCACCCGGATGATCCCCATCATTATCAGAACTGATTAAGTTTCCATAGGTGTCAAAAACAAATTCATGTGTATTTCTTAAACCTGAAGCATATACTTCAAAATTGCTTCCATCAGGATTAGAACGAACAATAACACCTGAATTGGGATGCTTATATTGTTTGCCATCCACGGCGGTGATGTTAGCGCCAATATCGCCTATTTGCCAATAAATTTTTCCATCAGGCCCTTCCACTACGCCTGACATTCCATGTCCACCAAAACCAATGTGAACTCCATATCCATGAGATATTGAAACTGGCTTAGTCCATAAACCTTTCTTATGAGTATTTTCCAATCGCCATAAATCGGGACCCACGGCAATAAAAGCATCTTTTTTACGTACCAAGATTCCTCCTGAAACGTCGGTGATTTCTTCATTAAAGCCATTGAAAACTCGGGATGCAAGATCAGCAAAACCATTACCATCTTTATCTTCAAGCTTCCAAATCTCTTCTTTCTCGACAGCTAAATCTTTCCAGTCATGGGAACCATCTCCATTTAAATCTTTCAACCATTCGTTCTGAGCGCTTTTTTCTGGAGCAAAAGTCTTTCTTAGAAATGCTCTACGATCTTCCACTGTTTGCAGACCTATGGATTCGGTCATCCAATCACGATGGCCACGAATGTCGAATTCCGAATTTTTTTGTCGGTTTGTTCTCGTTAAGAATACCGCACCTTGATCATCGATGTCCATGGAAACTGGGTCGATGGCCAGAGAATCAGAAGCCCAACGCGTTATTTTAAACCCTGGGGCAATTTTAATCGGTGTTTTATCCCGAGCGGCTTGTGCCTTTTCTGCGAGGTTATCTTGATCTTCCATGATCACTTGGTATGTGTCTTTTTCCAATTTATTCATACATGAATACAGGAAAATGGGTCCAGCACAGGCTAATAATAATAAATGTTTTTTCATGGTTTTAGTTATCTTCGTCCATCATACTGCGACGTTGTTTGGCTGCTTGTTTGGTGGTTTTAAATCGGTAATTAAACGTAAAATTAAATTGGGTTAAGCGTCCTTGCATTTCAGCCTCTGTAAAAAAGCCGACACCTTTGATCTCTGATCTCATGATGCGAGAACTAAACACATCTAATACGTTAAATGTTATGGTTCCGTTTCCATCCATGATATCTTTACTCGCAGATAAATCCATCCAAGACATATAGCCTCTAGATCCTTGCGGCGTTTTCTGTGGTGCTTCGTAGTTGGCCCTGATTTGAGCATCGACTCCAGCGCCTAATTTCACCCGAGAAGTATGTCGCAAAAACCAAGAGTACGTGTCACTATAAAAGCTTGCATCTAAATTACGTGCATCTGTGATAGCTCTAAATAAGTTCAGACTTAAATCGGCTTTCCAGACTTTATTCAAATTATTCGAACTAGTAAACTCGGCACCCATGGATTGCATGTTAGAGAAGTTTAAAGGCAATCTTTTGGAGTATCCATCGGCATCTACACTTCTTATTTGCTCAATTTTCCCGTTGGTATTTCGATAGTATAAGGAAGCACTCAATGTTCCACTTTCTAAATACTTTAAACCTCCCAAATCATAAGAATCAGTAAATTCAGGATTTAAATCAGGGTTTCCTGAAAAGTAATTTCGATTGTCGGAATACGTCACGAAAGGACTTAATTCATTGTAGGTAGGACGTCTTACTCGGCGCGAATAACCTAACTGAAATGATTTTTCCGGCGATACGGCATAGGTAAAATGCATGCTTGGGAATAAATTCGCATAGTTACGAGGATTCTTTTCTGCCGTTTTTTCTAGTTCAGTTTGTATGTCGGTCACCTCTCCACGTATGCCCAGTTGGTAGGAGAATTTATTTATTTTATTGCCAAAAATCGCATAGGCCGCTGTAATGTTCTCTTTGTAGATAAACTTGTTTAAGAAGCCTGGCATAACCTCGAAAAGTCCATTCGGCTGCTTTTCAGTCACGATGTAGTCGTTGATCATGTCACGGAAACTTGTTCTTAGACCTGTTTCTATTTTTGCATTTTTGCCAACAGGGTTCACATAGTCGGCTGTTAATATCCATTGATTTTCAAATTCATCATTGACAGCACGTTGGATTTTTGAATTCTCGGGCCATGCTTTGCCGTCCGCTTTTTTACCTACTTGGGTGTAGGTCTGATCCGATTTTTCCCAATAATTTAAATAACGAAGATCAGCAGTAAAATCTTTCCCTTTTTTTGCGAATGACTTTTTAAACGTTAAGGCATATTCTGAATTGGGTTCCGCCTCAGTTTCCACTTGTTGGCGATCAGTCACCGCGTATAAATTACTCAGCGATTTTTGATAATCGTCATAATGGAAGTCCGAAATACGCTCCGTATCCATTCTTCTGAATATATAGGAACCCGTTAATATTGTTTTTTCATTGAAGAAATAATCGGCCCCTCCACGTACATTATTAACTGTTCCCGTGACGTTATTTTTATTATTTTGTCGGGTGTAATTGGTTTGTCCGGGAACATAAATTTCTTGGTATATATTGCTTCTGCCTGGTGAGCGGCGATATAACAAACCATAATTGACGAAAAAGTTTAATTTATCTTTTCTGTAATTAAGAATTGCCGTAGCTCCAAAATTTTTTGGATACCCCGTAGTGCTTTCAAATGCAGCATTGAACCCCTGGGTTGTATTTTTCTTTAGGACGATGTTGATGATTCCAGCCATTCCCTCCGCTTCGTAGCGCGCAGATGGATTGGTGATGATTTCAACCTTGTCGATCAGATTACCCTGTAAACCAGCCAATCCACCACCACTCATTCCCACCATGGTCGATGGTTTTCCGTCGACTAAAATTCGAACATTTTCACTTCCTCTTAATCTTACGCCACCTTCTCCATCGACTTGGACCGAGGGTAAATTGCCTAATATTTCAGCTGCGGTCGCTCCTTTATTGGCCAAATCGGTTCCAACATTAAATATCCGTTTATCCAATGCGAGTTCCATACTTGCCTTTTGCCCCTTAACAGTGACTTCTGCTAAGGTCTTCGTGCTTGATTTTATTTTAACAACACCTATATTAATGGTGGGGTTTTCTTTTGTTAAGTTTTGATTTTTTAAGGTGATAGGCTCAAAACCTACGCTTTCAATGATCAAATCATACGTTCCATAGGGTGCTTCTACTACAAAATCTCCTTTTTCATTCCCAATGGCCCCAGCCATTGCTTTTTGTGGGTTTCCACTCATTAATCTAATGCTAGAAAATGGAATGATTTCTTGGGTCG
>JABMMK010000140.1 GCA_013205605.1 Cytophagales bacterium
CTGATGTATTATTTATTGCCGCAGAAGCCGGCCACCCCGCCGCCCGATTGTTACTCGACGTGTTTCATATTTATAAAGGAGAATCTAGCCATGATTGCTTGCACCTTGTGGGCGAAAATGCAATCGAAGTGTTCCACGTCAATGACTATGTGACCACGATGAAACCTGGGGTCATTACGGATGCCGACCGTATTTATGCGGGCGACGGCGAAGCGCCTATTAAAAAGATCGTGGGCTTATTGAAACCTTCCTCCCAGCCGGTAATTTTATCCCTTGAGTTATTTAACAAAACGCTGTACCAACAAGATGCTTTGCTGGTGGCAAAAACAGGTTTGGCCAAACTAAAAGCACTGAATTTATAGGGATTTTCGGTAACATATTTGGTTGAAATTTAATTTGGTAATTTACAACTTTTAAACTTTTCGAAAAGTTTTAAAGTTAAAATTACCCCCCTTACCCCCAAAGATATTCTAATTAAAAAATTAATCGATACCTCGCATGAAAATGATCAATTACTTGATGGTTGTCCTCTTATTTTCGCTTTCATTAGCAGCGGCTCTCAAGCCAAAAGCCCAAGCCACCGTTTTCGGGGGGACAGATACGGCTAAAATTTTCTTAAATGATTTGACGCTATGGTCGGGGGAGCCAGTAGACCATTGCATGAACAAAGATGCCTACAAGAATTTATCGGATATTCGTATGAATGGCGAAATTAATTAAAATCATTAGAATTTAAACAGCATCCGGGGTAAAATGATGTGAGCATAGAAAATCTTCGTATGGATAAACCAAGAATTATTTCAGTAGATGTGCTTCGTGGCTTGACCATCATGATGATGACCATTGTGAATAATCCAGGTGATTGGGAACACATTTTTTCCCCACTCGAACATGCCGCTTGGCATGGTTGGACCCCAACCGATTTAGTCTTTCCTTTCTTTTTATTTATTGTTGGAATTTCAGTGGTGTTGTCAAATCCAGAACGAACATTAGATTGGAAAAAATTAATCACAAGAACGCTTCGGATTTTTTTATTAGGGATGGCGCTTGCTTTTTTTTCACGGATTAAAATAGGCGATTTATCAGGACTGGGACTGTTGGCCATCCGATTAATTTACACGGCCATCATGACGATTTTATTGCTAGGAAATTATTCATTTAAAAAACAATTTTATGTGGCCATTGGGCTATTTATGATAACCATATTTTTATGTTTTGGCGGCTTTGAATCTTTTGAACATGTGAGAATTCCTGGGGTACTTCAACGAATTTCAATGGTCTTTTTTGTCATCAGTTTGATGTATCATTTTTTCTCTTCACGTCTTCTGGGAGCTTTGGGGGCATTTTTTCTTATTTTATATTATGTGTTGATGACACAAATTCCCGTTCCCGGCTTTGGTGCGGCCAATGTAGAAGTGGGTAAAAATTTAGCCGCTTGGCTTGATCATTATTTATTGCCCGGACATTTATGGGCCACCTCAAAAACCTGGGATCCCGAGGGAATTTTAAGTACCATTCCAGCTTTGACTACGGGAATTTCCGGTATTTTTGCAGGTAAAATTTTGATGCATTCACAACTGCGGAATAGTCTGTATTTAATGATGATCGGAATTGGTTGCGTAGCATTAGGGCTTTGTTGGGATCCGTATTTCCCGATCAATAAATCCCTATGGACCAGTTCATTTGTATTACTTTCCTCCGGTTTTGCTTTTTTATTCACAGGAATTTTACACGAAATTATTGAGCAAAGAAATATCAAAAAATGGACGTCTATTTTTGTCATTTTCGGTGTTAATCCGATGCTCGTTTTTTTCTATTCAGGTATAATCCCAAGGGCCTTGAATATGATTAAAATTCCTGTAGCTGGAGATCCAGAACATCCGGAGCTGGGGTTTATTTCGTATGTGTACCGACAAGCAATTCAACCATATTTTACCGACTTGCGCTGGGCTTCATTGGCTGGCGCGTTTGTTTACCTTGTGATTTGGTTTGTTATTTTATCTATATTTAAACGTAAAAGTATAATCTTCAAAGTCTAATGAAACGAAACCTAATTGTACTCATTCTATTGTTGCCTTATTTTCTTTTCTCCCAAATCAAATCTGCCGATGTGATTATTTATGGGGGTAATGCATCCGCTGTGATTGCCGCAGTCCAAGTAAAAAAAATGGGGAAATCTGTTTTAATTGTTTGTCCAGACACGCATTTAGGAGGCCTGACTTCGGGTGGTTTGGGTTTTACGGATACGGGCAATAAGGAAGTGATTGGAGGATTAGCACGTGATTTTTACCAACGCGTTTATCAACATTACCAAAAGGATGCGAATTGGATGTGGCAAAAAAAATCTGAATATGGCAACAAAGGCCAAGGGACCGTGGCCATGGACGGGGTAAATCGGACGATGTGGATTTTTGAACCTCATGCGGCAGAGCAGATTTTTGAAGATTATGCGAAGGAATTTGGGATTCAAATTTTCAGAAATGAATGGCTAGATCGAAGTTCAAAAGGCGTCAAAAAGAAGGATGGAAAAATTCAATCGATCCGAATGCTTTCTGGAAAAACGTATCAAGGAAAAATGTTTATTGACGCCACTTATGAGGGAGATTTAATGGCTTTAGCTGGGGTCAATTTCCATGTGGGCCGAGAAGCTAATTCGATGTTTGGAGAACAATGGAATGGGGTCCAAGTAGGTGTTTTTCAGCATGGCCATTATTTTAAATCTAAAATTAGTCCTTATAAAATTATTGGAGATCCGAGAAGTGGCTTATTGCCCGAAGTATCATCCGAATCTCCCGGGATCAACGGCTCAGGCGATCAAAAAATTCAGGCGTATTGTTACCGCATGTGTTTGAGCAATCACCCCGACAACCGCATTCCTTTTGCCAAACCAGTGGGTTACGATCCAGCACGTTACGAACTGTATGCGCGTGTTTTTGCAAGTGGCTGGCGCGAAACTTTTGACAAATTTGATTTCATTCCCAATAGAAAAACAGATACCAACAATCACGGACCTTTCAGCACGGATTTTATAGGCAAAAATTATGACTATCCAGAAGCCTCCTATGCCAGAAGAGCTCAGATTTTAAAGGAGCATCAATTATACCAAAAGGGCTTGATGTACTTTTTGCAAAATGACGCGCGCATCCCAACGGAAGTCCAAGATAAGATGAAAACCTGGGGTTTGGCAAAGGATGAATTTGTTCAAAATGGCGGTTGGCCTCATCAAATTTACGTCCGCGAAGCGCGTCGTATGCGTGGGGAATTCATCATGAAAGAAGCGGATGCCTTAGGCAAAACTCAAGTTCCATCTCCTGTAGGAATGGGATCCTACGCATTGGATGCGCACAATTCACAGCGATTTGTGACTAAAGAGGGCTTTGTTCAAAACGAAGGAGACATCGGCGTAGCTCCATTAAAGCCTTATTCGATTGCCTATGGATCCATCATTCCCAAAGAAAATGAATGTGCTAATTTGTTGGTCCCCGTGTGCATGTCCAGTACCCACATTGCCTATGGATCGATTCGCATGGAGCCCGTTTTTATGATTTTAGGTCAGTCGGCCGCCACCGCTGCCGTCCTTTCCATCGAACATAAGACGAGCCCACAAAAGCTTCCTTATGAAATCCTTAAGAAGCAGTTAATCGCAGACCAACAAATTGTCGAGAGAAATTAATCGATATTTAGGGAATTTCCTTTAATATAATAGATTGACGCAATAGGGACGTATTGACATCCCTAAATCAATATTCTGAGCTTTTTAATGTTGACCAATAACATGATTTAAATCATATTTTATTTTGGTTAACCAATAATGATTCGCAATATTTAGAAATCCTAAGTACTAAAAAAATCAACTTATGTTATTAAATGCTTCTAATGCATCAATTATCATATCGTTTGTTTTATTATTTTTCCTCAATAAAACCAATCGGGCTAACATATATCTAATCATTTTTTTTCTGATTAATAGTATTTATGGCTTAGGAAGTCACTCCATCGTGTACTCGAAATCGCCTTTTTTGGTGGCGATTTTATTTATTAATACGATGCCCCTTTATGCTCTTTCAGGTCCTATCTTATACTTTTATTTTAGAACGATTCTTAACGGTGGAGATGCAAGACTTAGGGCTTGGGACTACTTACATTTTTTGCCAGCTTTTGTGTTATTGTTGAATGTAATTCCGCATATCCTGACGCCATTTGTCTATAAAATGGAAATGGCCGAAGAGGTTATACGGAATACGTCAAAGGTCATAATGATAGACCAACCGCTAGTTTCATCTAAACTTAATTTTGCCTTTAGGCCTTTTCACGTATTTATCTACATCATCCTATGTGCGGTTACGTATTTTCGACATGTCAAAAAACAGCATGAAAGTCTTATTCCAGCTTTCAAAATTAGGTGGAACAGGAATTGGTATTTCATCTTTTTGCTATTTTTATTCTTCACGTTCCTCCCTTATTTGATTATTTCAATAATTTATCTTTTGTATGGAGCCGAGGCATTAACTAATCCATTTGTCATCATGACCATAAACGTTAGTACGGCTTCCTTTTTCTTCTCTAATTTGTCGATTTTACTTTTCCCCAAAGAGCTGTATGGATTACCGTTTCTAGGAAAACTGATAAAAAATTTAGGGGATGAGCAGTCGGAAATGGAAAATGATATTCACTTTAACAAAAAGGCTAGTTCGTTTTTTTTAGCTCCAAAAAGATTGACCGAAATCTCTGAAGCCATCAAAGAATATTTGGTAGGCAATCCATGCATTCGTCCCGGTTTTAATTTGACTCAAATGTCTTTGGAAATACAAATCCCCAAACACCAGTTGACCTACTTTTTCAACGATCACCTCAAAATCACATTCAACGATTGGAAAAATGAAATTCGAATTACACACTTCATCGGTCTGGTAAAAAATGGGCAGGCAAAAATTAATAAGTTGGAAAGCCTCTCCCAATCTTCAGGATTTTTATCTCGATCTAAATTTACGAATGCCTTTAAGAAGTCGCAAGGCAAAACCCCATCCGCCTTTATTAAAAAGTTAAATTTAGATTAGCTTGTACCCTTTGGACAAAAGGGTTTTATTCAAAAAACAGTTTAGTAGCTATTTAATCGCTTAGGCTAAAGGCAATTTGGACCTTTTTAATCATTGGGTCCAAAAGCAAAGCTAGCCATGTCCCGTGCAAAAAATTCTTTTTATATTTTTGGACCATTCCTCCTAAGGATATATTTAGATCAGTATGATTAACCACTAATGAAAGAAGGTTTCTTAAAAGCAGGGTTTTATAAACCCTGCTTTTTTTGTGCCCGCAAGGTGATTTCTGAGTGTTTCATTTGAATGTTCCTTCCATTATTTCACAACAATTTCTTAGTCCATTCGTTAGATTCACATGAAATCATTTTCCGTTGAACAAATTAAATTGATGGATCGTTTTACACGAACTCATTTCATCAATACCCTTAGCGGCTTTAAAAGTGTCTCTTTGATTGGGACAATAAATAAAGTCGGGCAGTCCAATTTAGCTATATTTAGCAACCTGGTGCATATTGGGGCAGATCCAGCTTTAATCGGATTCGTCAATCGGCCCACAGAAGCCGCCCCGCATACCTTAGCTAATATTCAAGCCACAGAGTTTTATACGGTGAATCATGTACACCAAGATATTTATGCCAAGGCCCATCAGACTAGTGCAAAATATCCCGAACATATTTCTGAGTTTGAGGCTGTAGGTCTGACACCCCTTTTTAGACCAGGAATTTCAGCGCCATTTGTGGAGGAATCTAAAGTTCAATATGTACTTAAACTGGAAGAGGTAATTCCGATCAAATTGAACGGGACATTTTTGGTTGTGGGTTCGCTCCAACAAGCATTCATTCGAGCGGAAATCATGGATGAGGACGGTTTTTTGTCCATCGAAAAAGCCAATAGCCTTTGCTCATTAGGTATTAATGGCTATTACGAAACAAAACTTTTGGAAAAGTTACCTTACGCCAAAGCCTAATTTATTCAATCAAAAACCAAGTATACGAATCTGGAGCAATCGTAAAGTCCAAGGTAATATCTTTGGTAGGACTTAACGAAATGGCTTTTTTCTTTCCGTCTTTTGACGTAAAATTAGCCATTTTTGAAATACCCGTATAATACAAAGGCAAGGTGATTTTCCGCTGCATAATTTCTTTTGTTGGATTATAAAGCATCACAAAACCTTTATGCTTTCCCCCCGGATTTACATGTAAAAAACCATCCCAATCCCGGCCATCCGGTCGGCGCAATTGGATCATATCCGCATTCAACACATCGCGGTATTTTTTGTACCAGTCTAACGTTTCTTTCACCATGATTCTAGTTTCTTCACTATCAAAGAGCCTGGGTCCTCGGTAACAGGCCTGTACCCCCGCCCCATAATATTGAATCATGAGTTGGTGATAATCTTTTAAATGCTCTTTCAAAGGTTCCAAAACCGCCTCGGGCCCGCCCCCTTGATACCGAGTTAATGGCACAAAACCCCAGCTCATCGCTGCTGTTTTTTCAATAGTTCCATCATGTATATTTTGCCGATTCAATATTTTTTGTTGGTCTCTCGAAAGGCTAAAATTCACCTCCCGATACCCAATCCCAATCTTATGTGTTCCATCTAAAAAATACCAATCTGGAGCGTTGATGTAAACGCCTTTTTCATTGAGCCAGCGATATAATTCCTTTTGAATTTCCATTTGGCGCCACTGGGAATCTTTCAAACCCTCATGGCCCGGGTGAACCGTTGACGCGCAAACATCCCCCGGATAAGGCCCGTCATTTTCCCAAATATCGAAACCCGTTTTCGTGTAAAACAACTTTATTTTATCTCGATAGGCCAGTCCCCACGGACTTCCAAAACAAGGAGCATTTCCAAAAAAAGCACCACCTGGTTTGCCCGTTTTTGGATCGATGACATCGTCGGCGTCGCTGATGCGCCGACTGCTAAACAAGGAGTATCCGCC
>JABMMK010000141.1 GCA_013205605.1 Cytophagales bacterium
GGACTAGTCCGATGTGGATTAATAAATCGCTCAAAATATAAATCCAAATCCACCGGATCCACATCCGTAATCCCCAAACAATAAGCCACAATTGAATTAGCCCCCGAACCCCGGCCCACATGAAAATAGCCCCGAGAACGCGCATAACGAATAATATCCCAGGTAATTAAAAAATAAGCATTAAAACCAAGCTCATTAATAACCTTTAATTCCTTCTCAACCCTCGCCTTAGCCTCTCGGTCCGAACGCGGATACCGATACCGCAATCCCTCATAAGCAAGCTTAGTCAAAAGAGCCAAATCATCCTCCGAACTTGACCCAAAAAGTACCCGATTTTTAGGCCGTTTAAAATCAAATTCAAAGGAACAATCCGCTAAAATTCGTTCCGACTCCTCCAGCAAAAATGGATAATCTTGGCAGTAATCTGCCAACTCATCCTGCGAGTACATACGCTCATCTTCCTGAGCTTGCGCGTCCACAGAAAGTTTACTCAGTAGCGTATTTTCATCGATTGCACGCAGCAAACGATGCATCGAAAAACCCCGCTTGTCCAAAAACGTAAAGGGCTGACACCAAACCGTCTTATCCCAATCCTTTTCCTTCCACAAACGGTTGCGATCACTCGCCCGTACCCCCCAACGCTCATACTCACCTAAATTTTTGAGTTTTTTTTTACGAACCCAAGGGAAAATAGTCCACACTTCCGCCCATTCCGGCGGACGCTCAGGCCAAGGTTCTTTAGCCAACAAATATGTAGAGGCAAAAGCATTAATCTGCGCCATGCCTTGGGCATTCCGAGCGAGACATATATACATCAACGTATGATTGTTTCTGAATTCCATCCCCAACACAGGTTTGATTCCAGCATCTTGGCAAGCCTGAACAAAATCGAACACCCCGGAGGCTCGGTGAATGTCCGTCAACGCCAGCGTTTTTATTCCATACTTCACAGCCGCTTCCACCAATTGCTCCGGCGAAAGCGTTCCATAACGCAAGCTGTAATAGGAATGGCAATTTAAATACATGTTTATTCGTCCGTTTTAGCAGGTAATCGATTTCTCCGTTCTCCGCTCCCCATGAATCCACTAGCCCTTAAAATAGAAAAATCCCCATAGCGATTTCTTAATTTGTCCATCGCCCCATACAAAGGCACCAGCCGAGCACCCTCATCAAAAATCTGCAACTGCTCCTGCCCTTGCCATAGTTTTGAAAAGCGAACGCCAATAAGTCGGATCAATAAACGTCGATCATACAGTTTTTCAAAAAGCTCCTGAACCGCAGGAATCAGTCGGTGATCACTGGCCGAAGCAGGAATACTGATTTGTCGGGTATGCGTGTCGAAATTCGAGTACCTCAACTTCACCGTCACACAAGCCGTGCATTGCCCAAGCTTACGTAAATCATACGCTAATTGCTCCGTCAACGAACCCAAAATGCGGCGCAACAAAACCACATCCGTACTATCTTGTTCAAACGTGATTTCCTTCGACAAAGACTTCTGCTCAGAATAAGGAACTACAGGCCTCAAATCAATCCCATTAGCCCGCTCCCAAAGAACAATCCCCGATTTCCCAAAAGTCTTTTCCAATATTTTCAAAGGCATCTGACTCAAAGTACCCACCTGAACAATGCCCATATTACGCAAGGTTTGAGAAGTAACCGCACCGATCATCGGAATCTTCCCCACCGGCATGGGGGCTAAAAATGATTTTTCATGCCCCGATAATACCTGAAATTCACCCGCCGGTTTAACATGATTGGTCGCCACTTTTGACACGGTCTTGTTGACCGATAGCCCAAAAGACATTTGCAAACCAATCTCCTTTTTTATCCGATTTCGAAGGTCTTGAGCAAAAGCATAAGAACCAAAAAAACGTTCCATACCCGTCATATCAAGGTAAAATTCGTCAATAGAAGCCTTTTCAACCAAAGGAGCTCTCCCCATAATTAACGAGGTCACCGCCTCTGAATGTTGGGTATATGCATCAAAATCCCCTCGCAGGACAATCGCATCTGGGCATAATTTCAAGGCCATCTTCATGGGCATAGCCGAACGTACCCCAAAAGCCCGCGTCTCATAACTACATGCCGCCACCACTCCACGGTCAGACATTCCACCCACAATGACCGGCTTTCCCACAAGCCTAGTATCACGGAGACGCTCCACCGAAACAAAAAAACTGTCCAAATCCATGTGCACAATGGCGCGTTCCTGCATAAAATTGGTAGATATTTGGGTATTTTGAATACCTTTCGTAACTTCGAAAAGATTATTAATAAAATTCAGCTACGAATTTTATCCATTTTAGTTTAATAAGCAAATCTTATGAGTACTTTTTTTAATCAAAATCTACGTTTTTTACGCAGCAAAATGTCGGAGAAAACTTCACAAGAAAAATTAGCTGAACTACTGAATATTAAGAAGCCAACCTTAGGCTCCTATGAGTCCGGAAGAGCCGAACCTAAATACAGCGATTTGATCCTATTAGCTCAGTTTTTCAATGTTGAGGTGGACGAATTACTCAAAGAAGATTTAGCCAAAAGAATACCCGGATTATCGAATAAGCCTAAGCTACGAATTTTAGCCACTACGGTAGATTCAAACAATGAAGAGAATATCGAGATGGTGCCCATCAAGGCTTTGGCTGGTTATACCGCCTCCTATGATGACCTCGAATTCATCCAAGAACTGCCTACATTCCAAGTCCCTTTTCTACCTCGTAATAAAAAATACCGCGTCTTCCCGATCAAGGGTGAGTCGATGTTACCTCTTAAACCCGACTCCCTCGTATTCGCCGAGTATGTAGAAGATTGGAAATCCATCAAAGATGATACGATATGCATCGTAGTCACTAAGGAAGAAGGAGTTGTTTTGAAAAAAATCATCAATCACCTAGAGGCCAAAAGCATTCTGATTTTAAAATCGACCAATCCCATATACGATCCGTATCCCATCTTAGGAGCTGAAATCCAAGAAATATGGAAGTTTGCGGGTTATTTTCATAGCGATTTCCCTACGAACGAATAGAAAGCCAAAGCCTTCAAAAACATATCTCTTCGCTAAAACACGCGAGTGATCAGCAGCTTTGAACTCAATGATCGTACCTATACATTAGCCAAAAATCATGTCCAACCTATTTTCCAAAATATCGAGTGCGCTTCAAATCAGCGAGAACCAAGTACGAAAAACCATCGCTTTGCTAGATGAGGGAGCCACAATACCTTTTATCTCTCGCTATCGAAAAGAAATGACCGGAAGTTTGGATGAAGTTCAGGTAGCTGCTATTCGTGATCTAAGGGACCAATATGTGGAATTGGAAAAACGGCGTGAAGCTATTCTAAAATCCTTGTTAGAGTTAGAAAAACTGAGCCCGGAATTAGAGAAAGCAGTACGAGCGGCTGAAACATTAGCCAAACTAGAAGATATCTATTTGCCCTACAAACCTAAGCGTAAAACCCGTGCGATGGCTGCCCGTGAAAAAGGTTTGCAGGAACTGGCTGATAAATTATACCAACAAGGCCTTGTTGCCCCAGAAGCATTAGCGGTTGCTTACCTGGATCAGGTGGCGAACGTCGATGAAGCCCTTGCCGGAGCCCGGGATATTTTGGCTGAAGAAATGATGGAAACAGCGGAAGCTAGAGAGGAAGCTAGGAATTTATTTACTCGTAAAACGACCGTAAAGTCGAGCATCGCCAAAGGAAAACAAGAAGCGGGAATTAAATACAAGGACTATTTCGATTGGTCGGAATCTCTCGCACAAGCCCCTTCACATCGGATTTTAGCTTTGTTTAGAGGAGAAAATGAAGGTTTTTTAAACCTGAGCTTGTTGGGGCCCGATGAAGAAGTCCTTACAAAACTTGAGCGCAGATTCATCACAGGCAATAATTCCTGTGCCAAGCAAGTGGAAATGGCCATTCAAGATGGATATAAGCGCTTATTAATGCCTGCGATGGAAACGGAAGTACGAGCGGAAGCTAAAAAACGAGCCGATGAGAACGCGATCCGGGTATTTGCTGAAAATATCAGGCAATTACTTTTAGCCGCTCCCTTAGGCCAAAAACGTGTTTTAGCCCTAGACCCAGGATTTAGAACAGGATGCAAAGCCGTGTGCCTGGACGAGCAAGGAAGCTTATTGGCCAATACAGCGGTTTACCCTCACACAGGTCCTGGGCAAGCTTCCGAAGCGGCTGAAACCATTAAAGATTGGGTGAAAAAATACCAAATTCAGGCAATAGCCATTGGGAATGGAACAGCGGGAAGAGAAACGGAAACTTTTGTTCGTAACTTAAATTTGAACGGCGTACATATTATTATGGTGAACGAAAGCGGCGCTTCTATCTATTCTGCCTCCGAAGTCGCAAGAGATGAATTTCCAGATAAAGATGTGACCGTTCGGGGCGCTATTTCTATCGGTCGTAGACTCATGGATCCACTCGCTGAGTTAGTCAAAATTGACGCAAAATCGATCGGCGTTGGCCAATACCAGCATGATGTGGATCAAAAGAAATTACAAGCATCGTTGGACGACACGGTGGTGTCATGTGTCAATTTAGTTGGCGTAGAACTCAACACCGCCTCCAAACAGATTTTATCTTATGTTTCAGGCCTAGGTCCCCAACTGGCTCAAAATATTATTGACTACCGGACAAAAAATGGTCCCTTTGTCAAGCGTTCTGACCTTAAAAAAGTGACAAGGTTAGGAGAAAAAGCCTTTGAGCAAGCCGCGGCTTTCTTGCGTATCCGACATGCGAAAAACCCCTTAGATGCGAGCGCCGTTCACCCTGAGCGCTATGAAATAGTCGAAAAAATGGCCAAAGATCTACATTGTAAAGTCGCTGATCTGTTGGCAGATGAGTCGCTGCGCAAGCAAATTCAATTAAGCCAATATGTAACGGCAGATGTGGGGATGCCCACATTAAGCGATATCATTTCAGAATTGGCCAAACCCGGCCTCGACCCACGCGAAAAGTTTGAGGCTTTTGAATTTGCCGATGGAGTAAATAATATCAAAGATTTACGGATTGGCATGACCTTGCCTGGGATTGTGACCAACATTACCAATTTTGGGGCTTTTGTGGATATTGGGGTGCATCAAGATGGCTTGGTGCACGTAAGCCAACTAGCCGACAAGTTTGTCAAGGATCCCAATGAGGTAGTTAAAGTATCTCAAAAGGTGATGGTGCGTGTCACCGAAGTGGATGAAGCAAGAAAGAGAATTGCGCTCAGCATGAAGAGCTAATTGGCAAGCTCTATTGATTTTTGATACCGGAGAAATATCGCCTACCCCATTAAGGGGCAAACCATATTCTCCGGTACCTAACATCATGACATTTACTTTTTAGCCAATTTCAACTCCATGGTGCACTCAGGACATTTGCCTTTTTTAGCATAGGTTTTAGTCCCTTCGCACTTCATTGGACAGAAATAAGCTTCTTTTTTGTCCCCTGCAGTTTCCTTTTTTTTAACTTTCGTTGCTTCTTGCTGTTGAGCCATCGCTCCAAACATTCCTGCCATCAAAGTGGCCATTAACATCATTTTTTTCATGTTGAATTTATTTTTATGTTTATTTTATTTTAAATCGTATTCCTGAATAAATCATTCGGCCAACAATAGGTCCCCAAACCATGGTTGCATCAAAATAACGGCCAAATGGATCTGATGCATTCATCAAAGGATTTGTTTGTGTAAAATTACTTAGATTTTCTCCACCAACGTAGCACTCCCATTTTTTAAATTGCCTAGTCACCTGAGCATAGATCGTTGAAAAAGCCGGGGCCATTTTCGCGGGTGAATTCGGCTCATGCGCGTGTCCGGCAGTTGCATTGGGAATACGCCTTTCTCCATTCCACTGCCAAGTTAAATCAAATTTCCATTTTGACAAAGCAGTCTCATAACCCAAATTTAATAATACTCGTTCCTTATTGACAAAGGGTTTCGCTAAACGATTTAATCTACCTTTTAAACTAATGTAGTCTGACTGCACATCTTGCCAGCGGTAGGCTGCTTTGAGCTCAAAACGCTTAAATGGACTATAATTAAACTCCAATTGCACGCTATTTGCAAAAGACACTCCCGGACTTGAATACATGCGAATCAGACCAGAAACATCCATATCGACCAACCATTGTTGCTCAAAATCCGTACGATATGCGTCAAAAACAAAATTTGCTTTTCTTGTGCCTAGCATCAAATTTTTAATCAATGACAAACCGTAGTTCCAGGATTTCTCGATTGGACTTAAATTACCTAGCAATTGGATTCTTCGTCCATTGGCTAAAAAACCCATGTTTTCTGCGATCGGATTGACGCGACGCCAACCTTTTCCTGCAGATAATCTGAAAATCCAATCGGATGAAATATCCCACTTAAGATGCATCCTGGGTGTCCATTGGGTACCTAATTGATTATGAAAATCGACTCGTTGGCCCACAACTACCAACAATACATTGGGAACCGTTAAGGCATATTCTCCAAAAAATCCCGGTACCATTTCAGTACGCGCATAAGCTGAATCGATGTACGATTCTTGATAAGAATCATATAAAAAACTTGCTCCAGCTTTCCAGCCATGGTTTGTGTTTCCGATGATGGACTGATAAATTAAGTTTCCATACATGCTTTGCTCACGACCACGGTA
>JABMMK010000142.1 GCA_013205605.1 Cytophagales bacterium
ACGCGATACCTCGCGTCTATTTTAGGGCGCGTAAATCAGGACATAAATTTATCACAAGAATTAATGTAAATAGACGCGAAGTATCGCTTCTCTACGGAAAAACTTGATTTCTAGTCAAATCATCCAAAGTCTCCCTCTTCCGAATGACAATAGCCTTGCCTTGATCTATAAGAACTTCGGCAGGTAAATACCTAGAATTATAGTGCGATGCCATGGTAAATCCATAAGCTCCGGCATTGGCTAATGCAATAATATCACCTTCTTGTACCTCATTCAAATTTCTTTCATCTTGCTTTCCGTTGAAATCAAATGAAAAAGTATCGGTTTCGCAAATATTACCGACCACACGATACGCTTTTTGGCTAGCTGAATTGGCATTAGAAGCATTAAAAATATAATGATAGGATCCATACATCATGGGCCTAATCAAATGGTTAAGGCCAGTATTAATTCCTAAAAAAGTCTTGATCGGGTCATTTTTTACCACTGTGGCTTGTGCCAAAAAAGTTCCAGCTTCACTCACCAAAAACTTACCTGGTTCCACCCAAAGCCTTAATTCTCGACCATATTGACGGCTAAATTCAAGAAACGATTGGCTCATTAATTGGCCCACATCCTGCATGTCAACCCCCGGATCTTCGGGTGAATAAGGCACCTTAAAACCACCTCCTAAATCAATAATTTCCAAGTCCTTAAAGTCATAAGCAAAGTCAAAAAGTGCAGATGCAGCTTCTTGAAACGTTTTACCATCTTTGATATCCGAACCCGTATGTTGGTGTAAACCAATCACATGAATTTTATATTGATCTACAATCGTTAAAATCTCTTCTTTTTGATGAATGGAAATGCCAAATTTAGACTCAGGATGAGCCGTCATGATTTTTTCATTTCCACCTCCAAAAACATGTGGCTTAATGCGAATAAGACATGGCTTCGTTGATCCATATTTTTGTCCAAACTTTTCAAGGACAGAAAGGTTGTCCAGGTTGACTATGGCACCTTTGTCAACGGCAAATTCAATCTCAGAAAAATCAACTCCACTGGGTGTAAACGTAATTTGGTTACCCGCATAACCAGCCAAGATACCTAATGCTAATTCTTGGGGAGAAACAACATCTAAATCCACTCCATTTTGCAGCATGATGCGCAAAATAGATAAATTAGTATTCGCTTTGCACGCATATTTAATGGATAAAGGAAATCCCTTCAATGACCCACGAAGAACTGAAATTTTTTCCCTAATTTTGTCTGCATCGTAGACATAAAGAGGCGTTCCAAATTGTTGGGCCAAGTCCGTTAACTGAATACCTTGAATGGAATAATATGCCATTGAAATTAAATTTAGCGACAAATATAGCCTTAAAATGATCATCAAATGAAATACTTAAACACATTTGTTGATTTCATGCTAAAATAATCGCTTTGTGTCAAAAAATAATTAACGCATTTTAGCTTATAAAAAATACGGTATTATTAAAAATACCAGGGATGAATAGAATCGTTGGGAAATTCAAAATGATTAAAAAAAGATGGAAGTAGTATTAAAAAGGTTGAACAATGATTTTCATTTCGAAGGAATAGGTAACTCTTCTGTTCCTGTCCATATTGACGCCGCAGAGAATATAGGAGGACATAATGCAGGCGCAAGGCCAATGGAATTATTGCTCATGGGATTAGGTGGGTGTATGGCTATTGATGTAATTTTAATTCTAAAGAAACAACGTCAATCGATCGACGATTTTCAAATTAGAATTTCAGGAAATAGGGAAAAAATAGAGGGGACCGAGAAAACACCTTTTCGTGAAATCAATATTCAATTTGAACTAAAAGGTGCCATCGATGGAAATAAAGCCCTAAAAGCAATCCAATTATCCATGGAGAAATATTGCTCGGCTACGGCCCAACTAGAACCCAGCGCTACCATAACCAATACCTTAGTTTTAAACTCAAATCAATTTATAGCCTAATATGCAAGCTTATTTAGATCTACTTACCCACATAAAAGAAAAAGGCACGTTTAAATCGGATCGGACAGGTACAGGTACCACTAGTGTTTTTGGATATCAAATGCGTTTCAATTTAGCCGATGGATTTCCAATGGTCACCACAAAAAAAACACATTTAAAATCAATTATTTATGAATTGCTTTGGTTCTTAAAAGGGGAAACAAATACAGCCTACTTAAAAGAAAACAATGTTAGTATTTGGGATGAATGGGCTAGTCCAACGGGAGATTTAGGCCCTGTATATGGCAAGCAATGGCGTTCGTGGGAAGGTGCTGATGGCCAAGTGATTGACCAAATAAAAGATGTTATTCATACCCTAAAAACAAATCCTGATTCTAGGCGAATTATCGTAAGTGCTTGGAATGTCGCTGATTTACCTAAAATGGCCCTAATGCCATGTCATGCATTTTTCCAATTTTATGTGGCTGATGGTAAATTGTCATGCCAACTGTACCAAAGATCGGCCGATGTATTTTTAGGTGTACCTTTCAATATTGCCAGTTATGCACTTTTAACAATGATGGTAGCTCAAGTTTGTGATTTGGCTTTAGGCGACTTTGTATGGACTGGTGGTGATACGCACTTGTACAGCAATCACATGGAACAAGTTGACCTACAATTACAACGTAGCCCTCGCCCATTACCTACCATGCGCATTAATCCCGACAAGAAAGACTTACTCGATTTTGTGTATGAAGATTTTACATTAGAGAATTACGACCCATACCCAGGCATTAAAGCACCCGTAGCTATTTAGTCAATCATCATTTCGATGACATCGGCAGCAGAATATCCTTTGGATTCTGCCTTATAGGATAAAATAAT
>JABMMK010000143.1 GCA_013205605.1 Cytophagales bacterium
GCCCAAATGCTCGTTAGCCCAAACGCCAACAAGCCTACAAAGATAATTGTTTTCAATCAAAGGAAGAGGTGGATTTTTAAAACAATTCCATGTAATTTCGGTTTTGAATTCAAATGAAAATTATCGCACTATTTCTTTGGTTAGGCACTTTTTTGTCCATGGAAGCCTTCGCATGGCTTACACATAAATACATTATGCATGGATTTATGTGGCGCTGGCACGAATCACATCACGTGCATCACAAAAATCCTTTGGAAAAAAACGACCTTTTTTCTGTTGTTTTTGGGATTGCGTCGACTTTGACCATTATAATAGGAGCAGAATTTCCTCCTTTTTGGCCCCTGATTTGGATTGGTTTAGGGATTGCAACGTATGGAATGTTTTATTTTATTTTTCACGATATCATTGTACATCGCAGAATTAAAATCAAATACAAGGCGACCAGTAAATACATGAAGCGTATTATGAAGGCTCATTACGTACATCATGAGGTTCACTCAAAAGGAGGAGCTGAGGCCTTTGGGTTTTTATATGCGCCCAAAAAATTCGAATAATTAGTCGACAAAGCCTACGCCAACGGTCGAATTCGAAAATTCGTCAATCAAGATAAAAGACCCATTGGATGGATTCTCGGCGTATTTGTCAGCTGAAATGGCTTGTGCTGCTCGTAAGGAAATCTTTCCGATTTCATTCAGATTTAATTGGCCTACCTCAGTCTCGGATGTTTGTTGGCTTACATCAAGTCGCTCCGTTATTTGAATAATTTTAGCTTTGGTAACATGAATGCCATGTTGTAAAAGATATGTTTTTCCAGGGCTTAGGGCTTGGTGGTCGAGCCAACAAACATGCGCCGAGAAATCTTTTAAAGAAGGTACTTTGGTTTCTGAGGCCAATACAATTGAATTTCCTCTTGAAATATCAATGTCATTCGACAGGGTCATGACGATGGATTCCCCTGCGATGGCTTGTTCTAATGAATTTTCAAATTTTTCAATCGTGGCGATGGTACTTGTTTGTCCCGTAGGTAAAACGCGAATTTCATCGCCCACTTTAAATGTGCCAGAACTTATTTTACCTGCATAGCCTCTGTAATCATGATAGGCTTCCGTCATGGGTCTAACGACAAATTGGACCGGAAAACGGGCGGGTGCTTGGGCTAAAGTTTCTGCAAATTCAAACGTTTCTAGTTCGCCTAATAATGTATTTCCGTTGAACCATGGCATGTCAACCGCCTTTTTCGTAATGTTTTGACCAAACAACGAAGAGATAGGTAAATACGAAACGGTTTGGCCTTGGAAGGTTGTTTTACTAACTAACTCAGATAATTTATGTTGAATCTCGTTGAATTTTGATTCCTCATATTGAACCAAATCCATCTTGTTGACACATATGATCACCTTCGGAATTCTCAGT
Organism: Cytophagales bacterium; assembly: GCA_013205605.1. Classification (GTDB taxonomy): domain Bacteria; phylum Bacteroidota; class Bacteroidia; order Cytophagales; family Spirosomataceae; genus Aquirufa. The sequence goes on from JABMMK010000143.1 coordinate 1,414, forward strand.
AAAGAAGCGATGGATAAATGCCTCGCGGTTTGCTCCACAATGCCTTGTCGGGCATCCACTAAAATTAACGAAACCTTTGCATTAGAAGCGCCAGTGACCATATTTCTAGTATACTCTATATGACCTGGTGTATCTGCAATGATGTACTTTCTGGTTGGCGTAGAAAAATAAATATTGGCCACGTCGATCGTGATGCCTTGTTCTCTCTCGGCAATTAAGCCATCCGTAAGCAATGAAAGGTCTAAAAAATTCAAACCCTTCCTTTTTGACGCACTTTCAAGCGCTTCAATTTTATCTTTGGTAATCGAATTTGTTTCATACAACAACCGACCGATTAATGTGCTTTTCCCATCATCTACCGAACCTGCCGTTGCTATGCGTAAAATATCCATCTCTAATTAAAAATAACCTTGTTGTTTTCTTTTCTCCATCGCCGCCTCTGATCTTTTATCATCGATGCGGGCTCCTCTTTCTGAAATTTCTGCGGATAGAATTTCTTCTATAATGACATCGATATCTACCGCATGTGAACTAACCGCAGCCGTACATGTCATATCGCCCACCGTTCTAAATCTTACCGTAGTCTCAAATGGAATTTCATCCGCTTCTTTGTTTAGGTGATCCGAATCAGCCCAAAGCATCCCATCGCGTTGAATGACTTGTCGCTGGTGAGCAAAATAGATGCTCGGTATTTCCATTTTTTCCTCTTTGATGTAATTCCAAACATCCAATTCTGTCCAATTAGAAATCGGAAAAACACGCACATTTTCGCCGACTGAAATACGACCGTTTAGCATGTCAAATAATTCAGGTCTTTGGCGCTTGGCATCCCATTGGCCAAAATCATCTCGAACTGAAAATATACGCTCCTTTGCTCGAGCCTTTTCTTCGTCACGTCTTGCGCCACCGATGCAGGCGTCAAATTTAAATTCTTCTATGGTATCCAGCAAAGTAACCGTTTGCAATACATTTCTAGAGGCATATTTTCCACTTTCTTCTTTGGCTTTTCCTTGGTCAATGGAATCTTGAACATAGCGAACAATGAGTTCTGCCCCCGTTTCTTTGGCCAACCAATCTCTAAATTCAATCGTTTCAGGGAAATTATGTCCTGTGTCAATATGGACCAAAGGGAAGGGAATTTTTCCAGGGAAAAAGGCTTTCTGTGCTAATCTTACTAGGGTAATCGAATCTTTTCCACCCGAAAACAAAAGCGCTGGACGCTCAAATTGAGCGGCAACTTCGCGCATGATGTAAATCGATTCATCCTCAAGCTCCCTCGGGAATTGACCTATTTTATCGTGAATGGCTGACATTTTTGTACTCATTTTTTTATTTTAGGCATGTATTCCGCACTCTTTTTGAGAATTCTCCCACCACCAGCGTCCCGCTCTCGGGTGCTCGTCTGGACCTATTGCCCTTGTACAGGGGGCACATCCAATCGAAATAAATCCTTTTTTATGTAAGGGATTTTGTGGGATTTTATGTTCAACTAAGTAGGCATTTAATTTTTCAAAACTCCAATCGATGAGCGGATTAACCTTGATTAAATTTCTAGATTCATCCCATTCAACGATGGGCATATGGGCCCTATTTTCAGATTGTTCAGCACGTAATCCGGTGATCCAAATATTGACACCCTCCAAAGCTCTGGTTAATGGTTCCATTTTACGGATAAAGCAGCATTCTTTTCTGTTTTCCACCGACGCATAAAAAGAATTAAATCCCTTTTCACGCACCAATTTTTCAGTTTTATCAAGATTAGGAAAATAAGTAATTAAATCGAGTTGATATTTTTTTTTCGTCAGGTCCATCAACTCGTAACTCTCTTGGAATTGTCTTCCTGTGTCCAAGGTGAAAATTTTTATGGGCAATTTTTGAGTGGCAATCGCATGGGTTATGGCCTGATCTTCTTGCCCAAAAGAGCTTGAAAATGCAATGACATCTCTCGAATAGGTAGACGTTAATAGACTTAATCGGTCTTCTAATGGCAAATTCATAAGGGAATTTCCTAAGGATTCGAGCTCCATTTTTTTAAATTTTCACAAAAATACACAATGTCTATTGAATAACTATACTAAGCAAAAATATTTTTTCGTTAATCACTTAATTTAAAAACTTTTGTAAATTGAAATGAGTTTAATAGCCTATGAGATCGGGATCAGAAATTTTATTGGAATCCACTAATTGGGAGCATGAAAATGATTTTTTAGATTTGAAAAATCTAAAAAATTTGGTTCGTCATGGAGAAGGCCAACGGCTTGAATTTAAGATGAAGGTGAAGTTTCCGGAGAAGATTATTAAGGAATTGGTGGCCTTTGCCAATACAGATGGAGGTCATTTATTTTTAGGGGTATCAGATGAAGGCCAAATCGAAGGCCTCAAGTTTGCTGAAGAAGAACAGTATTTATTAGAGCGGGCGATTGAAAAATATTGCTTTCCTGCTTTTTCATATACTGCTTACCCAATTTCATTGGAAAATGGTCGGACCGTTTTAGTTTATCAGGTATTTGAAAGTGTGGATAAACCGCACTTTGTCCAATTAAGCACCGATGCCCATCCGCAATGTTTTGTTCGGATAAAAGACAGGACTGTGCAGGCAAGTAAGGAAATGAGGCAGATTTTAAGGCGTGAAAACCAAGAGGGAATTCAATTTTCCTATGGAGATTCTGAACGCTGGCTGATGGAATATCTACGAAATACCCCTACGATAACCTTGGAAGAATTTGCCACATTAAATAAATTGCCTGTGTGGATTGCGTCAAGGAAATTAGTTTTATTAGTTTTGACACAAGTTTTAAAAATAATTCCAGGAGAATCTTTAGACCACTATACCTTAAAATGAAAAATACCTTATATGTTATTTTATTGGCCCTGAGTTTATTTGCTTGTAGCAAATCTGCAGTTGATGTGCCGGTAAGTCCCATTTCTCAGACTGCGAGCATTAACTCGTTTGATTTATTGCAAGATAAATTATTAAGTCCTAGTTGCGCTACTTCTGGATGCCATTTATCTATTCAAGATGCCTCATATGCTCAGCATGGTTTAGTGTTAACGAAAGGACTTGCGTACGGAAATTTAATTGGGACTACTCCCAAAAATTCGGTTGCCGTAGCCAACAAACTACAAAGGGTTAAGAAATTTTCATCGGCTGAAAGTCTATTATTTCATAAATTAAATTGGGATTTAAGTCATCATGCGGCGGCTAATTATGGGGCTCCTATGCCTTTGGGTGGAAAACCTGTGAGTAAAGGCCAATTGGATTTCGTACAAAAATGGATTGAAGCAGGTGCCCCAGATAAAGGGGAGGTGGTCGATGCCAAATTATTAGATGATACCACGCCGAGTTTCACTGAGCCTACTAATTTTTCAGCCTTAGATTCCCCGGTAAAAGAGGGAAAGACTGGATTTCAATTGAAAGTGGATCGATTCGTTGTCCCACCTAATTTTGAACGTGAGATTTTTGTTCGTCGGCCTTTGAATAATACAGAACCCATTTATGTGTCTCGGATCAAACTTAAATCGAGATCCAATAGCCATCATTTAGTCGTGTATGATTTCAGATCGAAACTTCTCTTGCCCAATATGGATGAAATGAGAGATTTGAGAAATCTTGATAATTCGCTGAATATTAACACGGTTTTTCAGATGTCGAACCATATCTTTTTAGGAGGGGGCACGGATCCAAATTCAGACTATTCTTTTCCAGAAGGTACGGCGCTAAAGTTACCAATCAATAGCTCGGTAGACCTAAATCCTCATTATTACAACAAAACGAAGGATAATTTATATGGAGAAAACTATGTGAATCTATATACAGTCCCCGAATCACAGGTAAAAAATGTGGTTAGTATGATCGACTTTAACAATTCTAGTTTTACGCTTCCTCCAAATAAAACCACCGTAATCACCAAGGACTTTTATAGTTTTGATGGCTTTGTGAAAGGTTCTGGCAAATCGGTTGTGATTGTGTCTCTTACCTCACATACCCATGAAAGAGGGAAACTATTCCAAATTAAAATTAAGGGAGGAGCTCGTGATGGAGAAGTTATTTACGAAGACAACGATTGGGCTCATCCTAAAGTCGTCAACTACACCAAGCCGATTATTTTGAAAGAAGGAGAAGGATTGACTTCGGTGGTTACCTATGTGAATAATACCAATAAGCCATTAGGCTTTGGATTGACTTCTGAAGATGAAATGGACATTATTTTTGGGTATTATTATATACAATAAGTGGCTGTCTAACAGTCACTTATCTCATCTCGATCAAGAAAAAATCAAAACCCTATTTGATATATCAAAATTGAAGGTATATTTGCCTCCGTTTCTTGGAATATTTAAATAATTACAAACAGATAGTACAATTTTTTGTAAAACTTGTATTCTAACCATATTGATTCCGATTTGCATAAAATTTTATTACGCTATTTTTAATAATGGAACAAAAACACAAAAATAAATTCACGGCCGCTGGACTTTTGGTAGCTATGGGCATCATTTATGGAGATATTGGAACTTCTCCTCTTTATGTGATGCAAGCGGTCATAGGGGATAAACCGATCAATTCCTTGACGGTTTTAGGAGGCTTATCTTGTATTTTTTGGACCTTGACATTACAGACTACACTTAAATATGTGATATTAATTCTTCGTGCAGATAATAAGGGTGAGGGCGGAATTTTTGCCCTTTTTGCATTAGTGAGGCGTCATGCAAAATGGTTAACTCTGCCAGCCATTATTGGCGGGGCGACATTGCTTGCCGATGGCATTATCACGCCGCCCATTTCAGTCGCTTCTGCGGTGGAGGGTTTACGCATGCTTCATCATCCAGATGGTACTCCTTATGTTACAGATACGGTTCCACTAGTCATATTTATTTTAACCATTCTCTTTATTTTCCAAATTTTTGGAACAAAGGTGGTTGGTAAGTTATTTGGGCCGATCATGCTTTTATGGTTTTCCATGTTGGGACTTTTTGGAATCATCTGGATACAAAATGATTGGACTATTTTGCGTGCCATTTCTCCTGTGTACGCCTGGGAATTGTTAACGACACACCAATCTGGAACTTCCGGATTTTGGGCTTTAGGTGCGGTATTTTTATGTACAACGGGAGCGGAGGCGCTATATTCCGACTTAGGACATTGTGGCCGTGGAAACATTCGAGTAAGTTGGATTTTTGTCAAAATCACCTTATTACTTCAATATTTTGGTCAGGGCGCTTGGCTTTTAGCACATCAAGGAATGACCTTGGATGGACGTAAACCTATATTCGAATTACTTCCGCGTGAATTTTTATTCTCTGGAATTATGGTCGCTACGGCCGCCGCAGTGATTGCCAGTCAGGCATTAATTTCAGGATCATTTACCTTGATTTCCGAGGCTATTCGGCTCAATTTTTGGCCTAAAGTACGTTTGGTTTATCCATCCGATCAAAAGGGCCAATTATATGTACCTTCCGTCAATATTTTATTGTGGATGGGTTGTGTAGGAGTTGTATTATGGTTTAAGGAATCCACCAACATGGAGGCTGCTTATGGCTTAGCGATTACGATGACCATGTTAATGACCACTTCTTTAATGGCCTATTACCTTCACATTAAGAAGGTAGATATGTGGTGGATCCTGCTTTTCTTAGTTGTCTATGTCTCCTTAGAAGGCTCTTTCTTGGTCGCTAATTTACAGAAATTTTCCCATGGGGGTTATGTCTCTCTTTTCATTGCAGGAGTGATTATTTTGGTGATGTGGGTTTGGTTTAGAGCTTCTCGGATTAAAAACAAATTGACCGAATACGAGCCTTTGTCGGAGTACATTGAACCCTTGAAGGATTTAAGTAATGACGATACGATTCCTAAATATGCCACGCATTTAGTTTTTATGTCCAATGCCGGTAGGGTCACCGATATAGAATCAAAAATCATTTATTCCATTTTCCAGCGTCGCCCCAAAAAGGCTGATATTTATTGGTTTGTCCATGTAGATACCTTAGATGAGCCATATACGATGGATTATAAAGTAACGGTGATTGAGAAAGATGACATCATCAAAGTTAATTTTAAATTAGGTTTCCGAGTGGAACAACGGATCAATTTATACTTCCGAAAAGTTGTGGAAGAGATGGTTTCTAGAGGAGAGGTGGACATCACTTCCCGATATAAATCATTGAATGAACAAAATGTTATTGGCGATTTCCGATTTGTCGTGCTTGAAAAGTTCTTATCTTTTGATAATGAATTACCACTCTTAGACCGAATGGTGATGAAGGCTTATTTCTTTGTGAAACAGTTTACTCCTTCGGAAGACAAGTGGTTTGGTTTAGACAGTGATGCCGTAAAATTGGAAAAAGTGCCTTTGATTATTAAGCCTGTTTCCAAGTGTAATCTAAGACGTATTGACTAACGATGAGCTCTATTTTTTCTAAAATTGTTCAGGGTGAAATTCCTTGTCATAAGATTGCCGAAGACGATCAATTTTTAGCCTTCTTAGACGTGATGCCTTTGGTAGAAGGCCATACTTTGGTGATCCCCAAACAAGAAATCGACTATATTTTTGATTTAGATCCGGAGGTTTTAGCCGACTTAATGAAATTTGCTCAGCGCATCGCTCTAGCCATCAAAAAGGCAATCCCTTGTAAGCGCATTGGTGTAGCTGTCATTGGCCTAGAAGTACCTCACGCACATGTGCACTTAGTTCCTCTAAATCGGATGTTAGACATTAATTTTTCTCAAGAGAAGTTAAAACTGAGCCAAGAGTCTCTTGCAAAAACGGCGGAACTTATTCGGTCTTTTATTTAAGATATCCTTTTAACGTATTCATCTCGATTAAAGGATTTGTCTTTTCGTAGACAATGTGGTAGACGGCATCGATGATCGGTAGTTTTATATGATGCTGTTTTGAAATCAAGTAAATACTTCGAACCGCATAATAACCCTCGGCTATCATATTCATCTCAATCTGTGCTGATTTCACAGAATATCCTCTTCCTATCATATTTCCAAATGTTCTGTTTCGCGAAAATTGCGAATATGCCGTAACCAACAAGTCCCCTAAATACCCTGAATTATTTAAATCCCGATTCTCTTTGGGATAAATTTCATCTAAAAAAATCTTAATTTCTTGCATGGCATTACTGACTAATACCGCCTGGAAATTGTCCCCAAATCCGAGGCCTCGCGTAATACCGCAAGCAATCGCAATGATGTTTTTAATGACGGCGCAATACTCCACTCCATATAAATCAGTAATCGCATTTGCCTGTAAAAAACGGCAATTCAGTAAATTAGCAAATGATTTTGCCACCTCAATATTAGGAGAAGCAATGGTCAAATAAGATTGCTTTTCTAAAGCAACTTCCTCCGCGTGACAAGGTCCGGCAATCACACATGTTTGCCCGATGGGCAAATTAAATTCTTTTGTCAACCAATCTGTAACCAATAAATTCTCCTCAGGAATCATGCCTTTGATGGCTGAAACCACTTTTTTCCCCTCAAAGTGCTTCTTATTTAAGTCCTTTAAAGTTGCCGGAATAAAAGCCGCAGGTATGGCTAAAATGATATACTCGACGCCGTTTAAAGCCTCAGACATTTTATTATACGTCTTTACCTTGCGTGGATTAATCGCAACGTCAGTTAAATAGCTAGGATTGTGATTGTATTTTCTGATGAAATCAACATCCGCTTTTCTACGGATCCACCACTTAATTTTCACCTGATTCTCTGAAAGAATTTTTACTAACGCCGTGGCCCAACTTCCTCCACCAATCACAGCAATCTGAGTTGGTATTTTCTTTTTTAATTCTTCTAAACTGGTCATGACGTAAAATTAGCTTTTAAATTAAAAATTATCCGTTTTTTAATTTTTTTTACCCAATTTTGCCTCAAATACCTATTAATAAATACCATGAAAATCAAAATGTTAATTTTGGCGCTATTGAGTGCTAGTATTTTGTATGGCCAACAAGCCTCTTATCTTCCCGAGCATCCAAGGCCTGACTTCGAAAGGAGCCAATGGATTAATTTAAATGGCGAATGGGATTTCAAATTTGACCCTAAAGATCTTGGTGTTAAAGAACATTGGGAAAAAAGTCAGCAAAAATATCCTTTAAAAATTCAAGTTCCTTTTCCCTGGGGGTCCCAATTATCAGGCGTGAAGGATGAAACAGATATTGCCTGGTATCAGCGCTTGATCGAGGTGCCGGCCAACTGGCAATCCAAGCGGACATTTTTGGTGATTGGAGCAAGTGATTGGAAAACGGATGTTTTCTTGGACGGTCAAAAAATAGGTTCTCACGAAGGGGGCTATACTCCCTTTTCTTTTGATTTGACAAAATTTCTTAAATCAGGTCAAAAACAACAATTAAACATTCGAGTGGACGACAAAAGGCGGATGTTCACCCTGTATGGGAAACAAGGATATGGCAACGCCCGGGGTATTTGGCAAACCATTTATCTAGAATCTCGCGGAGATCAATATGTTGATTATGCCCAAGTGAGCCCGGATATTGATCAGTCGACGGCCAAATTCCAAGTGGAACTAGCCGCTCCAGTCAAACAAAAAACCTCGGTCAAAGTAACTCTGTCCGCCGGTTTTTCAGGTTCACAAATGATTGCTGCCGGTGCCAAAACTGCTCAAATTGAAATTAAAATTCCTAATGTACATCTATGGTCTTTAGAGGATCCATTTTTATATAACTACCAGATTCAAGTAGGTGAGGGGGTTCAATCCGATGAGGTGAAGGGGTATTTTGGGATGAGAAAAATATCCGTGATGAATTTACCAGGGAGCACAATTCCATACATTGCGCTTAATAACAAACCGATTTATTTGCAATTGGCCCTCGACCAAAGCTACCATCCAGAAGGTTTTTACACTTTTCCTACAGACGATTTTATGCGGGAAGAAATTATGCGCAGTAAGCGAATTGGGTTAAATGGAATTCGTACCCATGTTAAAATTGAGGTGCCGAGAAAACTATATTGGGCTGATAAATTAGGTTTACTCGTGATGGCTGACGTCCCTAATTCTTGGGGCCCACCAGATGCAGATATGCAAAAGGAAACGGAGTACACCTTGGAACAAATGGTTCGTAGAGATTTTAACCATCCGTCTATTTTTTCTTGGATCACCTTTAACGAAACGTGGGGCTTACTTTCTGACGTCACAGTTGATGGTAAAAAGCGTCGGGTTTATACCCCTGAGACCCAAAAGTGGGTGGTAGATGTGTACAAAAAAGCTAAATCTTTAGACCCTACTCGCTTAGTCGAAGATAATTCGATTTGTTGCGGAAAGGGACATACAGAAACCGATATTCATTCTTGGCATTCGTATTTACCGGGCTATGAATGGGATAAATTCAACAAGGAGCAATCGGACAATACCTTCCCGGGAAGTACTTGGAATTTTGAAAAAGGATATAAGCAAGGGAACCAACCGATGATTAATTCGGAGTTTGGAAATGTATGGGGCTATGATGGAAGTTCAGGGGATGTGGATTATACCTGGGATTATCACAAGGCCATGAACTCATTCCGAAATTTCCCCAAAATGGCCGGTTGGTTATACACGGAGCACCACGATGTAATTAATGAGTGGAACGGGTATTATCGATTTGATCGTACGGAAAAAGAAACGGGACTGGGAGCCATGGCACCTGGAATGACGTTGAAAGATCTACATGGGCCTTTTTACTTGTCGACAGGCCAGGAAATTGCCTGGGCTGGAAAAGGAGGCGAAAAATTAAAAATTCCATTAACCTTATCGGCCTTAATTGGCGCCACAGATTTACCCAAAGAGCTTGTATTAAAAATGGAATTTTCCGGGCAAAATGCATTGGGAGAAAAGAAAAACAGGTGGTCAAAATCCAAGCAAATTGTTTGGACCCCATGGTCTGTCAAAGCCTTGGATTCATTGGAAATAACTTTGCCTGAAGAGAAGTCCTTAAACACATTGATACTGAAATTAGAAGATGGCAATGGGCAAGTGTTGCATCAAAACTTTGTTTCTTTAATTGTGGAGCAAGGGAAAATAAATTTAACGCCCAAGCAAGTTTTAATGTCGGTCCCAGTGGACAAAATTTCGAAAGCAGCATGGTCTGTTAAACAATGGTCTGGCGTCTTAGGAAATAAAATGAATGGGGCAGGTTCAGGTTATTTTGAATACAGTTTTGATTGGGCAAAGATGCCTTTGGAGTCCATAGACCAAGTTAGTTTTTTTGTGGAGGCGTCGTCAAAACCAATGTTAGGTAAGGATAAGCCAAATTCTGGTGCAATGAACGGGGATTATATGTTGGGCAAAGGAACTTTTGACCCAAGCAAAAACCCCAATGCGTATCCACAAACAGATAGCAAAAAGAATCCTTCGGTGGTGCAGATTTTATCCAATGGACAATTTGCCGCTTCATTTGATTTGGAGGATGATCCGGCGGATCACCAAGGAGTATTATCGTGGTTTTATCAAGCCCAAAATCATAAGTTGGACGAGCCCGGAACCTATGGATATTGGGTTCAATGCACCTTACCTCGCTCTTCCATCGAAGTCGCAAATGCAACGGGTAAATTGACTATTCGATTAGAAGTTCCGGAAGGATATCCGAATGGACTTTCATTGTATGGGGCTAAGTCGGGCCGCTATATCAATGACCCAAGTATTTTAATACTTCGTAAATAAAAAAAATTAGCGCGGATTTGTTCGCGCTGATTTTTTTTGATTAATGGGTATACATTGGGTGCCTAATAAAAGCTATTTTGTTTTAAGATTTATGCCTTTTATTTACTCAGACCTTAGCGATTAATGGCTACCGAACTCAAAATCGTTTGAATGATTTGAAGCGTGGAAATATTATCTGCTTCGGCTTCATACGTTAAAATAATCCGATGGTTTAACAC
>JABMMK010000144.1 GCA_013205605.1 Cytophagales bacterium
AGAAACACAAAAGGCACTTCAAAAAGTTTGGGAAAAAATTGAACATTCTAAGGAGCAGCGTCCTATTACAGCGATTTGGCAATCTACCTGGTTTAGAACTGCAGCTGCCGTTTTTGTTGTGGGTTTGGCTGCACTTTTATATAATGTAAACTTATCAAATCCTCAAAATACAATCATTACCTATCAAGAGTTGGTTAAAAGTGATTTAAATGGATTAATTGAGCAAACCAATAATTCGAATAAACCCCAACTCATTACATTATCTGACGCAAGTTCTGTTTTACTTCAACCCAACAGTAAACTAAGTTATCCTAAAATATTTACGGGTAAAGAACGTAAGGTATATCTTTCTGGAGAAGGTTTCTTTGAAATAAGTAAAGATCCAAACAGAGCCTTTTATGTCTATGCAAATGAAACTATCACAAAAGTATTTGGGACTAGTTTTAGGGTGATTGCATATGCGAATCAACCAAACGTTGAAGTTTTGGTGCGTACGGGAAAAGTAAAAGTTAGTTCAAATCAAAATATACCTAATGCTTCTTTAAAGGAAGTGATGCTTTTACCGAACCAAGCAACAAGATTTGTAAGAAAGGAACACCTATTTGAAAAAATATTGGACATCACTCAAGATAAACCGTTGCTAGCTGCGACCAATACCATGGAGCAATTAAGCTTCGATTTCAAGGATATCCCTGTTCATCAAATATTTAAAACATTAGAACAGGCCTATTTGATTACCATCGACTTTCCACAAGACAAATTGAAAGAATGTTATCTGACCACATCATTAATCGATGTACCATTACCTGAAAAGTTGAAAATTATATGTGAAAGTTTGGGCAATAACAGCCGCTACGAGATGAATGGCAACTATATTAAAATAATTTCAAATGGATGTAAATAATAACATATGAAAAAATAAGAAATAAAAAAAGCGCCGAAATGCTGTAACATTTCAGACGCTCTAATGAATTTCCAAAAGCCTCTGTAAAGGTTTGGAAATCAGTCGAAACCCGTAAAAGTATCAACCTAAAAAACCAAAATTATGAAAAAATGTTTAATTAAACGACGCTTTCTATATAAGATCGTGAAAATATCCTTAACCCAATTAGCCATTGTTCTTGTATTTTCTAGCATTGCTTTTGCTTTGCCAGGAAAGGCCCAAAAAATACTTGACACCAAAGTGTCAATAGCTCTCGACAATGTTAGCTTGGGAAATTCTTTACTAGAACTCGAAAAAACAGCTCAAGTGAAGTTTTCCTATAATTCACGCGCCCTGAAGCTTAGTCAAAAAGTAAATATAACCGCGAATAACGAAGCCTTATCCAGTGTATTAAATAGGCTGCTAATACCGCTCAATATTCAATACTTTGAAGTAAGCAATAGAATTGTTTTACGTAAAAATGATGAGATAGTGAGTGGTAAAAATTCAGAAAATGAATTAGTATTTAATGCCACTAAAAATGCCATCGCTGATATTACTATTAAAGGTACTGTTACTGATGAAAAGGGAGGAAAACTTCCTGGTGTAAGTATTGCCATTAAAGGTACAAGTCGCGGTACTTCAACTAATTCAAATGGTGATTATTCGATAGCTATTCCAGACAATAAAGCAACTTTAGTATTTAGCTTTGTTGGATATAAGTCACAGGAAATTACTATCGGGGCCTTAACCCAGATCGACGTAACCATGGCTGAGTCGTTTATTGGCCTGCAGGAAGTAATTGTCACTGCATATGGTTCTCAAAAGCAGAAAGATGTTACCGGTTCGATGTTTAAAGTAGACGCATCTAAACTGGCAGATATTCCCGTAGGGCAGATCACTCAAAAACTCCAAGGACAGATACCCGGTGTACAAATAACTCAAAGTAACGGAATACCCGGACAAGATATTGCTATCCGCATAAGGGGTGCTGCTTCAATCAATGCAGGGAATGCACCGCTGTACGTTGTGGATGGTTTCCCTCTTGTGGGTGGCTTGAGTATGATTAACCCTAATGAAGTCGACAATTTAACCGTATTGAAAGGTTCTTCAGCAACCTCTTTGTACGGTTCCAGAGCTGCCAATGGAGTAATTTTAATTACTACCAAAAGAGCTAAGGAAGGTCAGACCAGCATTCAGTTTAACCATACTTTTGGTATCGCACAGGTACCTCAAAAGGGTCGACCTAATTTAATGAATGCGAAGGAATTTCTAGCAGATCGTAAAGCTTTTTGGGAAGACAAGATTAGATATGAAGATTATACCGACGGAATTCCGGAGTTGTACCAGAATCCTGAAAAATGGACAGGTCCGGATACGGATTGGTTTGATGAAGTATTGCAAACGGCTACTTTAAAAAGTTACAACCTTTCCTTATTGTCCAGCAAAGGTAAATTCAGTTCTGCAACCATACTTGGTTATTATGATGAAGAAGGGGCAGTGATAAACTCCTCTTATAAACGCTATTCTTTAAGGAGCAATAATGATTATCAGGTAAATGATAAGCTGCGTATTGGCATTAGTGTGGCACCAACATTTCAGGTCAATAATAATCTGAATAATACAACTGGATTGTATAATATTGTCTACGCAGCAACGGTAACTCCACCTATTTTTTCACCGAATGATAAAAACCCCGACGGTTCAGTCATGCAATATTTTGATGGTCCCGGTCTATTTAAATTTCCTAATTGGGCAAATACAATTAGAAATCAGGAGAATGTCGGGAAACAAGTAAGGTTGCTTTCCAGCGTTTATGCCGAACTAGATTTTCTGAAAAATTTAAAATTCAGAACTTCATTTTCTGCAGATGTTAACAATACCACCCAAAGAACATTTTATCCCTCGACTATCGGCCCAACTATTTGGGATGCTCCTCCGCGCTTGGCAACAGGATCCTACTTAACATCTAATTCTGCTTCTTGGTTGACAGAAAATACCCTTAATTATACTAAAACATTTGGCTCAAACCACAATGTAAATGCCCTTATAGGTTATTCAGCTCAGTCATTCAATAGTGAATCTAGTGGTTTGAATGGAAATCAATATCCAGATGACCTGGTTAGCAGTCTATCTGCAGCTAATGCTATAACTTCATGGAAAAATCAGAATGCAATAGCTGAGTGGTCATTGCTTTCCATGTATACCCGTTTTAATTATAATTACAAAAGTAAATATTTACTATCTGCATCACTTCGCCGGGATGGTTCTTCACGTTTTGGTTGGGATAACCAGTGGGGATTATTTCCATCATTGTCTGCGGGTTGGGTTGTTTCTGATGAGGCTTTCATGTCTAACTTATCTGCTATTTCATTCATGAAATTAAGAGCTGAGTATGGAGAGGTCGGTAATTTTAATATTGGTAATTATACTCAGTTTGGAAATATTTCTGGTGCTGATTATGTTTTTGGTGGGTCACTTGCTGCAGGCCGTACCCAAACTACCTTAGGTAATAATAATCTGACATGGGAGACTTCAAAGGGATTAGATATTGGATTGGATATTGCTGCTTTTAAAGGTAGGGTAAATTTTTCTTACGATTATTATGATAAAACTACAAAAGGTATGCTGTATCAGGTAAATATTCCATGGACTACAGGTTATTCTAGTATTCAGGATAATATTGGTGAGTTTCATATGTGGGGACATGAGTTTAATTTGAATACTGTAAACCTAGAAGGTTCTTTTAAATGGAGTTCGAACTTTAATCTCAGTATAAATCGTAACATGGTAATTAAATTAGGAGTTAACGACCAGCCGATAGGAGCTCAAGATGGATGGATTTCTCAAGTTAACAGAACAGCAGTAGGTTATCCTATAGGCCAGTTTTATGTGTTTTTAAATGATGGCGTTTATATGACCCAAGCGGAATTCGATAAAGGGGCGAAAGCTGAGGACTCTCAGGTCGGGACTCAAAGATTTAAGGATTTAAATGGTGATGGGAAAATCGATCTTAAAGACAGAACGAATGTTGGCAACCCAAATCCTAAATTCGTTTATGGTATTACAAATACTTTTGATTTTAAAAAGTTTGATTTAAATATTGTTATTTCTGGTGCTTACGATCAGGATAAGGCCCGAACACTATATGAATGGAGTGAGATAGTCGAGGGAAATTTTAATGTTGAAAAATACGTGATTGATAGGTGGCGTTCGCCTGAAAAGCCTGGCGTAGGCAAAATTGGCAGGACATTATCGGGAACAAATGCATGGTCTTCGATGGGTCAGGCGGATTGGATTGAAAAGGCAAGCTATTTGGCTGTAAAAAATATAACGTTAGGATATACCCTGCCAAAGGTTAAAAACATCAATAAAGTCCGTCTTTTCCTAAGTGTTCAGCAAGCTCTGATGCTAACCAATTATATGGGTCCTAACCCTGAGGCAAGCCAATTTGGATTGACTGGTCTTAGAGAAGGCATAGACGATTCTGCTTATCCTGTTCCCCGGACATACGCAATTGGTCTGGATTTTAAATTTTAACCTCTTCAAAATAAATTTGATATGAAAAAGCTATTATATTTAATTTTAATTTTAACAACGTCTTTTATCTTAGACTCCTGTACGGATGACTTTTTGAAAGTCACGCCTGAAAGTTCACTTACTTCTGGTAATTTCTTTAAAACAAAGGATCAATTGGAACAAGCTCTGAATGGGGCTTACTCATTACTTAGAAACACTAAGTCAGGTGGCTATCCGGGATATGCGATGGCCGAAATGCGGGCTGACAATACCCATTTTGAGTATAATCTAACCTGCCGTCCTGGGGCGGATGGGGGACCTTATAATATTGATTTTTTTAACGAGATAAGTATTAATCCTGTAGTAGTTACTATGTGGAGAAACCTATATGATGGTATAGCACGTGCTAATAATGTAATTGCAAATGCTTCAATAGTCAAGTTGAACCCGGAGGATAAGAAAATGATCGAGGGACAAGCCAGATTTCTGCGTGCAGTATATTACTTTGATCTTGTCCGATATTTTGGAGGTGTACCTCTTCATCTTGGTCCGGTAATGGGAGTCAATGATGCCTATGTTCCACGATCAACTGTAGATGAAGTTTATAAGGCTATAATTGCGGATTTAACGAATGCTGTATCCCAATTGAAAGCCCCGGCTTTTCCTGAGAATGGAAAAGCAACACAGGGGTCCGCCAGAATGGTGCTGGCTGAAGTTTATTTGTTTCAAAAGAATTTTCCACTGGCAGAGAAGGAATTAAAAAGCATCACACAGATGGGTTACAATTTACTGCCTAATTATGCTTCAGTTTTTGATTTAGCTAATAAAAACAGTAGGGAGTCCATTTTTGAGGTTCAATATGCCCAAGGAAATCAGGGACAACAAAGCAATTTTTACAGTTTCCTGCCTTATACTAATGATCTTTTTCTGATAACCGGAGTTAAGTCGTCAAATGGACCTTGTGACATCGGATTTAACACTCCAACAGGTGAAATAATTAGCGCCTTTGAATCCAAAGACTTACGACTAGATGCTTCAATAGCTATTGCCGAAGGCTCCATTCAAAATAGTGGAAGTTTTAAAATAGAGGCGATAAAAAGCCCTTTAGGCTATATCACTCCTTCGAATAAAAAATCTTATGCTTATATAAAAAAGCGGTTTCATGCTCATAGCCAACAACGCAACCAGGCTGATAATACTCATGTTTACCGGTATTCAGATGCCCTGCTTTTGTTGGCAGATGCCCTGAATGAACAAAATAAATCTTCGGAAGCCTTACCCTTTTTGAACCAGGTAAGAAGCAGGGCAGGTTTACCTGCTGTGACTGAAACTGACCCGAATTCATTAAGAGGCATCATTGCCCATGAAAGGCGTGTCGAGTTGGCTTTTGAGAATCGCAGATGGTTTGATTTATTGAGAACAGGCAAAGCCGTTGAGGTAATGACTGCACACGGACAATATATTAAAAAGACATATGGATCGCAAGGCTACCTGCCACCCGTGAGTTATGCTGTTACCGCTGATAAGTTAATATACCCTATTCCTAACCGTGAAGTGGAAATCGCTGAACTTAAACAGAATCCCGGCTATTAATTTAGATAATTTGAATCTGTATTGGATTTGAACTACACTATCTAGTGATAAAATATCAGTAGTGTCCGATAAAAAATCAAAAAGATAAACGGAGTAGCCGAAACTACCCCGTTAGTTCATACTTTTA
>JABMMK010000145.1 GCA_013205605.1 Cytophagales bacterium
ATCCCCTGTGGCTTGGAATGGATTTGAAAAATGGATCGGAGTGGTTTGGTCGGCTTTGATTATCTATTACGTTTGGGGTAAAAATGGACTTACTTTTCAAAAGTTTTTAATATGTATGGCTTTGGGCATTTGTTTAATTTTTGCATATTCGAGGTATGTCGTGCCGAAGATCGAGGGCTATACGCAGGCCACACCCATTGATTTTTACATTGCCAAATCAGGCCAAAAAGTGTATGTTGAGACTATAGGATTTAAATCTTTTGCTCACTTACTCTATTTTCAAAAGCAAGCGGGAAGTCCGTCGGGCGAGGAATTAATGAATCGATCCTCGGTGGACCGACCTACATTTTTTGTCATGAAGTCTGATGCCGAGGATCGGTTTAAATACCATCCCAATTTGATTTTAATCAATGAGGAGAATGGCTTTCTGTTCTTTAAACACAGATAATTAATTTTTCAATTCTTTTTCCGAGAAGAAAAACGCGGCTTCTAAAGCTGCGTTTTCATCCGAGTCCGAACCATGGATGGCATTGGCCTCAATGGATTTTGCAAAGCGCTGACGAATGGTTCCTTCGGCGGCATTGGCTGGGTTCGTTGCGCCGATCAATGTGCGGAAATCTTCCATAGCATTTTCTTTTTCTAAGACCATTGGAATAATGTCACCTGATGACATATAATCGCAAAGACTTTGGAAAAAAGGCCTTTCCTTGTGTACCTCGTAAAAGTTACCAGCTTCCTCTGGGCTTAATTTGATTTTTTTAAGGGCGATGATTTTAAATCCAGCTTCCTCAATCTGTTGAATGATAGGGCCCGAAAAGCCATCTGAAACGGCATCGGGTTTAATCATGGTAAAGGTTCTATTTGTGGGCATGTGTAAATTTTTTTACAAATTTATCTCTAACTTTGCGAATGCCCAAATTTATTATGGCAGTAAATATTCATATGTCTTCCATTTCTGCTTTACAAGCAAAATTAGTATCAGGTCAAAAGGCGGTTATTACGACTCATTTTAATCCAGATTCGGATGCGATTGGCTCAAGCCTTGCTTGGCAACAATATTTAACCTTGAAAGGGCTAGATGCCCAGGTGATTGTACCTTCTGCAGTAGCTCAAAATCTTCAGTGGATGCCAGGTGCTTCAGCTATTTTAAATGCTGAAAATCCCGTGCATAAAGTGCAAGTAGGCCCCTTAATTGACCAAGCAGATTGGATATTTTGTTTGGATTTCTCGGGTTTGCAGCGACTACATCAAGTATCTTCTCTGGTTAAACACGCGCGAGGAACGAAAGTAGTCATTGATCATCATTTGGATCCAGAGGATTTTGCTGATTATTATTACCATAGGACAATCGCTGCGTCAACGTGCGAGTTAATTTATGATTTAATTGTTGAGTGGGGGGATGAGGAATTAATAAGTGAGGACATGGGCTCTTGCTTGTATTCAGGCATTATGACGGATACGGGCAGTTTTAGGCATCCCAATACGACGGCTCACGTACACGAGTTGGTTGCCAAATTGATTACATTGGGTGTTAATACTAATGCGATTCATCGAAAGATTTTTGATTCGGCTTCTATAGACCGATTAAAATTTTTAGGCCATATTTTAGCTAATCGATTGGAATATTTATCGGAGTATCATTTGGCGATTATGTGGATTACGGAGGAGGATTTAGTCCAATTTAATTCTCAAGCAGGTGATACCGAGGGCATTGTAAATTATGGATTACAGATCGCTGGGGCCATTTGGGCCATATTGCTAATTGCAAGACCGGATGGAATTAAATTATCTTTTCGGTCGATCGAACCTTTTGCCGTGAACACATTTGCGTCCACTTATTTTGAGGGAGGTGGTCATAAAAATGCTTCGGGTGGTCGATTTTCTGGCGGATCTTTAGCACAAGCGAGGGAAAAATTGCAAGAAGTATTACCTTTGTACCTTTCAGAAATAAATCGAGTAAAAAAATTATAAAGAAACTAAACAAATTTTTCATCGGACTACGGTCAAAACACCACAATCATGCGTAAACAAATAGGTTTAATTTTTTCAGCAGCGCTATTATTGACTGCTTGTAATAAGAACAAAGTTGAGATAATCGACGGAGTAAAAATTCAAATGCATAGCCATGATAATGCCGCAAAGAAATTAAAAGAAGGCGATATCATTACCTTTAATTTAGTGATTAAAAATGGCGCTGATTCTGTTTTGCAGGATACAAAGAAGGATGGCCAACCAGGAAAAGGAATGATTCAAGCACCTTCTAATGCCCCAGGATCAT
This sequence comes from Cytophagales bacterium, assembly GCA_013205605.1. GTDB lineage: Bacteria > Bacteroidota > Bacteroidia > Cytophagales > Spirosomataceae > Aquirufa. The sequence goes on from JABMMK010000145.1 coordinate 2,279, forward strand.
TTAAAGGATCTTTCGAAAATGGATTGCGTTTATTAGCCTTAGGTGATAGTGCAACGATATTAGTGCCGATTGACAGTTTGACAAAGGCCGTTCAATCTCCATTGCCTCCATTCTTGAAGCCTGGTACTGATTTAAAGTACACCGTAAAAATATTGAAAGTTCAGTCTCGTGCTGAATTTGAAAAGGATATGGAGAAAGAGGCGTCTAAGGCGAAGCAAGATGCGGCTAAGGATATTGCATTGCAACCTAAAATGATTGCTGATTATATAGCAAAAACAGGTAAGTCATTTTCGACTTCGGCTGCAGGATTGTATTATTCTATTGAAAAGCCGGGTGCGGGTGCTTCTCCAAAAATGGGTGAGACGTGGATGGTCAATTACCGGGGTACGTTTTTAAACGGAAAAGAATTTGACAAAGGAAATTCAGCTGAAATGCCTGTTGGCCAAATGATTCCTGGATTTAATGAGGCTTTGACTTTATTAAAAGCGGGTGGTAAAGGTACATTTGTGATTCCGTCTACTATCGGATATGGCGAGCAAGCACGTGGTCCAATTCCAGCCAATTCAGTGTTAGTTTTTGAAGTAGAAGTGTTGTCTAAGAAATAAGAAATATGAGAAATTTGGTGAAGCAGTTTTTAGCGATGGCATTTGTGGGTTCTATATTGACTTCTTGTTTGTCAAATGTTGAGTTGGCAGACGAACTGAAGGCAAAGGAGAATCAGACACAAATACTGTCGTACTTCTCCAAGTCAAATCAAACTCCTATTGCCATGGAGAATGGGTCCTATTATGTGCTGACGAAGTCAAATCCTAGTGGAGAATTAGCATCAAGAGGAGATACCTTGTTGATTCATTATGAATTAGCTAATCTGGTAACAGGAAAGGTTTTGGATAGTACGAATCGCAAAACCAACTCTCCTTTAATGTATCAATATGGTTTCTTGAACCCAATTTTCACTCGTTTAATGGCAAATTTACGGGATGAAGAGCAGGCGGTGATGGCTTTGCCAGGTACTTCCCAATCTTTTGAGGGATTGCCTGCATATACTCCTTTGAAAGTAACCATTAAAAGTTATTCGGTACGAAGCCAGGGTGATCAAATAAATGCATTTATCGCAAAAAAAGGCTATAAAGTTACTTCTACGGAAACCGATGGATTGCGTTATATCCAATTGGCACCCGGTACTGGAGACATTCCAGCCACTGGTAAAGTAGTCAAATTAAAGTATACGGGGCGGTTTTTGAATGGCTTTGCTTTCGACGGAAATATGGCTCGCACGGATAGTTTTTCGGTAACTGTAGGGGGGACTCAAACGGTTATTGGGTTCCAAAAGGGGATTGAAAAGATGCGTTTGGGGGGGAAGGCGATCGTTGTTTTTCCTTCTACCATCGGATATGGAGAAAAAGGTTCAGGAACAAGTATTCCAGGATTTACGCCTTTAATGTTTGAAATTTATATAGCCAAAATTGAATAGTATAATGAAAAATTTAGTTTACTTTTTTATCGGTCTTTCGCTGGTAGGCGGAATGTCAAGCTGTAAATTTGAAGAAATAAACCAAACAGAATCTGATAATCAGAAGGAGATCGAAGATTACATGAGTCGTTCAAATTTAAAGCTCCAAAAATCTCCTGAGGGGATGTATTATTCAATAAATGCAGCTAAATCTACAGGAAAACAGGCATTTAATGCGGATTTAATTAAGTTTTATTATAAAATGACTTTGTTGGATGGAACTAAAATAGATTCTACGGCAAAGACTTTGGGCCAACTAAAAGGCATGGTTTGGGGGTCAAATTCGAGCATTTTAAATTTGCCCATGTCCTTTTTGAAGGAGGGAGATTCCGGAATTTTTATATTGCCATCAGCCCTTGCTTTTGGGGGTAATTCTTACACGGATATACCTGCATTTTCAGTGATTAAATTAGAGATTGACGTGGTTTCGATCCGGACAGAGGCGGAACAATTGAAAGATTTTCAAACCTTGTACAAAATAACAAGTCCGGAAATATTACCCTCTGGCTTGATATTTAAAAAGTTGGTTGAGAATCCCAAAGGGGCAGCCATTGCAGGAGGCCAATCTGTAAAAGTAAATTACACTGGGCGATTGAGTTACGGCAATTTGAAGTATGATGCGGCTATGAAGGTAATTTATGATACAGCTTTTGATTCGGGAACATTTACCTATGTCGCCGGTACTGGCGGTGTTATTGCTGGCTTTGAGGAGGGAATTTTAAAAATGAGGGTAGGTGAGAAAGCTGCTTTGATTATACCCTCGAAAATTGGCTACGGGGCGAATGGCAGCCCCCCGACAATCCCCCCTAATTCTCCACTATATTTTGAAGTTGAGGTGGTGGGAGTCCTATAATGATCGAATTATATTTAGCTACCCAAAACAAACATAAAATTGAAGAGCTATCGGCTCTTTTGGGTAATCGATTCGTAATTAAATCCATATCCGAGTTGGGTGTTGTAGATGACATCCCTGAAACAGGTATGACGTTAGCTGAAAATTCCAGGCAGAAGGCTCAGTTTATCGCAGATCGATTTGGGGTGACTTGTCTTTCAGATGATTCGGGACTCGAAGTCGATTGCCTAGGAGGTTTACCAGGTGTTTTTTCAGCGCGTTTTGCTGGGGAACCTAAAAATGATTTAGCCAATTCCAATAAATTAATGGTTGAGATGAGTAATTACGCTGATCGATCAGCGCGTTTTGTTACGGTCTTAACTTTTCACCAAAATGGCCAATTCCATCAATTTGAAGGAGAGATTAGGGGAGAAATTATGTTAAGTCCGAGGGGAAATCAAGGGTTTGGGTATGATCCTTTGTTCCAACCAGAAAATGAGTCTAGGACTTTTGCCGAAATGACGCTTTCAGAGAAGAATGTCATCGCTCATCGAGCACGTGCTTTGCATAAATTCAAAACTTTTGCCGACGAAAATCTAAAATTTGCCGACGAATAACATTTTTTTCATAATACTTTGTATTTTTGTTTCCTTCCTTTTCATTCAAAAGAAATTTTGAATAAAACAGGAGTATTTTGCTTTTAAATTTAGAGAACCCTATTAAAAAGTTTTGAAAAAAAGTGTTTTTGGTGCTATTTTAGCACTTTTATTAGTTCTTCTTTCATTTGAATCTCTTCTAGCACAATATCAAGTCAAGGGTATTGTTCGTGACGCGAGCAATGGGGACCCTGTTCCTTTTGCCTCCGTAGGCATTTTGGGGGTGAATGCTGGCACAAGTACTAATTTTCAAGGAGAGTATATTTTAAATTCAAAAATTTTATCAGATTCTATTTATGTCTCATTCGTGGGATATAAAAAGAAGGTTAAGTACATAGATAAAAAGGTAACATCTCAAGTCGTTGATTTTCAAATTGAGCCTACAAATCGTTCCTTAAACGAAGTGATGGTTTATTCAGGGGAAAATCCTGTATTTGAAATATTGCGAAATGTGATTAAGAATCGAGAGAGAAATGACCGAAGTAAGCTATCGGCCTATGCCTATGATTCTTATACGAAGATGGAGTTGGATGTGGACAATATTTCGGATAAGTTTAAGGAGAGGAAGGTGATGAAGGATATTCAAGAGGCGGTTAAAAAATTCGAAAAGATTTCAGGGGATGATGGCAAATTAGTTATCCCGACATTCATTTCTGAGTCTTTAAGTAAATTTTATTATCGGGATTCGCCGCAAAGGAAAAAGGAACTTATTTTAAAGACGAATATCAAAGGGGTTGGCGTAAAGGAAGGTAGCTTTATTTCACAGTTGGTCGGTGGAAATTTAATGGCCAACTATAACTTTTATCAAAACTACATTGGGTTTTTCGGGAAGGATTTTGCAAGTCCCATTGGCGATAGTTGGAAAGTAAATTACAAATATTACTTAGGTGACACGGTAAAAGTCGAGGGGAAGGTTTGTTATCAAATTGATTATGAGCCTAAAAATCCAATGGACTTAGTGTTTACGGGCCAAGTATGGATTGACACAACCAATTTTGCCTTAGTTCAAATAGACGCCTCTGTCGATAAACAAGCAAATCTTAATTTCATTGATAAGATTAAAATTTCTCAGGAATTAGAGCAAACGGCTTCGGGATATTGGCTGCCTGCTAAGACACGGTTTTTGATCGATCTAGAAGAAATTTCCAAGGGCTCAGCTGGAATGCTTTTAAAGATGTATATATCCAACAAGGATTTTGTCGTGAATGAACCCAAGCCGCTAGATTTTTACGATTTGGTCTCTGAGGTGGCTGAGGGCGCAAAAGAGCCAGATCCGAATTTTTGGAAGAATGCACGCTTTGAGCCATTAAGTACTCAGGATTTGTTGGCATCTTCCTTGATTGATTCAGTGAGAAATTTACCGGTGGTTAAAACCTATGTTGAAATTGCCGAAATTGTTTTTAGTGGATTTAGGCGTTTTAATGATATTGAAGTGGGTCCATATATTACCAGTTTAGCCATTAATCGCTTGGAAGGAGCGCGGTTTCGGTTAGGCTTCAGGACCAATGCAAATTTCGATAAAAACTGGATTTTAAGAGGGAATGTAGGTTTTGGCACTAAAGATTTGGTGTTAAAATATTCGGGGGAGGTAAACTATTTATTTTCAAAGAAAAAATGGACGATGGCTGGATTGCGTCATTCGTATGACATTGAAAGGGTTGGTTTAACCCCAGAATTGATTGGTGACAATAAATTGTTTTACGCGTTTACTCGTTGGGGTGCGTTCTCAGGCGCATTTTATCGCCGCGAAACCGAAGCATTTTTTACGACAGAACCTACCAAAGGAATTAGCCTTTCAGTTTCGGCTAATACCAGATCCTTTGACCCATTATTCCGATTTCAATACCGACTAAACCCTGAGATGGGGGTTAATTCGTCTGTACAAGATTATTATCAAGATTCATTCATCACATTGGAAGCTAGGTTTGCTAAAAATGAGACGTTTATTATGAATGGGAATGAGAAAATTACTTTGTCAACGAAGAGAATCCCTGTGATTACTTTTAAATATCAAAGGGGCATCAAAGGATTTTTAGGAGGGAACTTTGATTACGAACGTATTACATTAAAAGCCTATCAATCGTTTCGATTAGGCAAAATAGGTCGATCCGATTATACCTTGATGGCGGGTTATACGCCGTCAAATTTACCCGCACCTCTTTTATTTCCACATTTGGGAAATGAGACATTGTTCTTTGTAAGGAGTGCATTTTCCACGATGAATTATTTTGAATTTGTGAGTGATCAGTATGTTTCCTTGCAGTATAATCACAATTTTGATGGCTTGTTTTTTAATCGGATCCCCTTGATAAAAAAATTGAAGTGGCGTTTTATTGCGAGTTCAAACATAGTGGTGGGCAGCCAGCGTTCTTCTAATAAAGAGATCATGAAAGATGTCAACAATCCATTGAAATCTAAGTTTTTAGATCAATATTCTTTTGATGCGCTTGAGCCTGGAAAACCCTATGTGGAGGCGGGGTATGGAATTGATAATATTTTTAGGATTTTCCGCATTCAGGCTTTTCACCGACTTAGTTATTTGAACCACGGAGTTCCACAGACTTTCAGGTTAATGGCCTCCATCAATGTTTCATTTTAGTTCAAATTAGAATAAATTAAAGATTGAAATTTAAACATTTCAAGAATGTTTTATAAGCATTTGATTTATGAAGGTTAGCAGTCTATATTTGAATCTGCCAAACGGAGGAATTTGACTTATGGTATTAATGATTTTTGGTCTTTCTATTCTAAGTTATCTTCTCGGTTCTATTCCTACTGCCATTTGGTATGGAAAAACGTATCACGGAATTGACATTCGCCAACATGGGAGTGGAAATGCGGGCGCGACAAATACTTTTCGAGTATTAGGCAAAAAAGCAGGATCCATTGTTTTGTTTGTTGACTCACTCAAAGGATTTATTGCCACAGGCCTCTCCGCTGTTTTATTTTACTTTCATTTAATTGATTGGCAAACTTGTGTAACCTTAAAAATACTTTTCGGCTTTTTAGCCATTATAGGTCACCTGCTACCTGTCTTTTGCGATTTTAAAGGAGGAAAAGGGGTCGCTACCACCTTAGGTATGGTATTGGCATTACACCCGCAAGCAGCCATCGTGGGTATTTGTGTTTTTTTAATTGTCTTTGCCATCTCAAAATACGTTTCTTTGGGTTCTATGATTTCGTCGATCGTATTTTCATTATTGTTAATTTTTGGGGTATTTGGACAGGAAATTCCCTTATTAGTTTATTTTGGACTATTCATCGCATGTCTGGTCATTTTCACGCATCGGGGAAATATCGTGCGTATTTTTCAAGGGACAGAAAATCGGATGTACCTAATCCCACGTAAAAAGCGTTCGTAAACATTATTTTTTTTATATTTGTATAGCTGCACTTTAGCAATTAGAATCAAATATGAAAGAAACGCAAACGTATATATCCGCCCATCAAGATCGATTTTTAACTGAATTATTAGAATTTTTGCGCATTCCCTCTATTTCTGCTGATCCTGCAAATGCTGGATCGGTTAGGCAAGCCGCAGAATGGATGGCCGAAAACCTCAAAAAAGTAGGTGTTGACCATGTTCGTCTAGAGGAAACAGCGGGTTTCCCCATTGTCTATGGAGAGAAAATGATGGATGCTGAGGCGCCAACCGTCTTAGTGTATGGGCATTATGATGTCCAACCCGCCGATCCATTGGAGTTATGGGATAATCCTCCTTTTGATCCAATCATTAAAAATGAGGTTATTTATGCCCGTGGTTCATGCGATGATAAGGGTCAGATTTTTATGCATGTAAAAGCTTTTGAGGCTATGTATGCGACAGGTGAATTAACCTGTAACGTTAAATTTATGATTGAAGGGGAAGAGGAAATAGGCTCAAACAATTTATCCACTTTCGTCTGTGCTCATAAAGAGTTATTAAAGGCAGATGTTATTTTAATTTCAGATACGGCTATCATTGCGAACGATACGCCATCCATCGACGTAGGTTTGCGGGGACTTAGTTATATGGAAGTGGCCGTACAAGGGCCTAATCGAGATTTACACTCTGGCGTATATGGTGGAGCGGTTGCCAATCCCATTAATATTTTATGTGAAATGATTTCATCCATGCACGATGAATTTAATCGCATTACCATCCCAGGATTTTA
>JABMMK010000015.1 GCA_013205605.1 Cytophagales bacterium
GGAAGGAATCCTGGAGCAGGATTTGGCTGAATTCCAGCGTAAGCTTTTTGCGTTGATATGCCAAAATTTGGGTATAAAATGATTGCATACAAACCACTAAGGCTAGTTGGTATGGGCGTCAGCTCATCTCCTTTCCCTGTCCCAAATTGTGCTTGTTTATGTAGAAAAAAAGCACAGTCACTTCCTAATTTTTGCGCATAAGGAATTAGCTCCTGATTAGTCAGGGGTAATTCAAACAAATCCCTTAGGCCCATTAATGTAAATGCAGCATCTGAAGAACCGCCACCCAATCCAGCGCCCATCGGGATAATTTTATGTAGGTGTATATGAACATTTGTAATTTTAAAGTCCTCAGATAAAGCGAGGAAGGCTTTATAACACAAATTATCTTGTATCTCGCCGGAAATAGGCAAGCCACTGGAGCTAAATTTGAAAGTTTGAGCAGGGGAGATTTCTAAAATATCAGACCATGGAATATGGAAAAAGCATGTTTCTAATTCATGAAATCCATCCACTCTTTTTTTCGTAATGAATAAGCCCAAATTTATTTTAGCGTTGGGAAATAGAACCATGTTAGTCTTCTAAAATATTTGAAATTGGTGTTAATTTGAGCAAAATACTGACGCAAAAAAACAAGAACGCGAGTTTAATGAAAATGGGTTTTACATCCTCATGAATTTCAGTACTCACTTGCAAGCTGCGAGATTTTTCTAAAAAATCAATTTCTTTAAAGATGTCGCTTAGCGTTTTTGAATCAGTGGCTCTGTAAAATTGGCCATTGGATTTTTCGGCCATTAAACGTAAAGTAGATTCGTCGACAGGATCCAGCGATGGTTTATTGCTCCCCACGGCGATGGTATACACTTTGATTCCAAAGGACTTAGCTAAACTAGCCGCCGTAATAGGGTCTAAATTACCTGCTGTATTATTCCCATCGCTGATGACGATAGCGACTTTTTTGGGATTTTTTTCATCTCTAATTTGGTTAATGGACATGCCTAATGCATCTCCTAATGCCGTGCCCTCCTCTTTTATTTGCCTTGATTCTAATAAGGAAATAGCCTTAGTTATGTAGGTCAGGTCACTTGTTAACGGACTGGCCAAATAGGGTGATCCTGCGAATGCGACCAGCGATATTTGATCTTGACTTCTGTTTTTGGCGAATGAAATGGCTAATTTTTTGGCTACTTCAAGGCGCGAAGGAGAAACATCTTGGGTCAACATGGAACTTGACAAATCGAGTGCCATAACCATATCGACTCCTCCGTACTTGATTTCTGTTTTGATAATTTTTTTATATGGGCTTGCGATGGCTAAAATAACGCATAACAGGCAAAGGGATTCGATGGTTTTTGGAATGAAACTAATGAGTCGGACCCATCTGTTTTGTTCCATAGGTGTAGAAAAAGATAATGCGATGGTTGATTTTTTTCTCCTATTAAACAAGGATGAAATTAGGATAATGACTAAAGGTAAAGGAATCAAATAAAGAAAATAGGGATTTTCCCAATCATAGGTGAAGATTGTTTTTAGTTTCAGCCAAGAATAATAAAGGTCAAATTTCATTTTTTCCTTCGCTCAAGTTTGATTTTTCTTCGCTCCGTTTGGTAGGCAGCATTGGCAATTTCTACCATGATATTCACAGACTCCATGGTCTTTTCTGAAAAGTTGCCGCCATAAATAGCTGAATCAATGGCTTTTAATGCTTTTGCAAGTCGCTTATCCTTTAAGTTATCGACCATCTCGGTCGTCGTGAAAGTTGAAAAAGGAGTTTTCGTTAATTTCTCAATATATTTTTTCCATACGAGGGTTGCATTTTCAAGCCTTTGGATACCTTTTGGATCTTGGGAGATCGATCTTGATTGCCTTTGGAACGCCCGCCTAAATTCAATGTTTTTTCGCCAAAGTTTATAATATCGGTATGTTCTGCTAATATTGGCTCCAAATACCCAATAGATAATGCCGGAAATCAGTAGAATTTCTATCCCGCCAATAAACACATTTTTAATATTTGTTTTCGGCTTTATGAGCGGAATTTCTACGTTGCTGATCATCGTATCTACATTGATCAATTCTGGGTGGGGCAGTAATCTCTTCAGAAATATGGTATCGGCTTTTGGATAAATTTGTGTACAATCCGATGCATTGATAAGGTAAATGGGTAAACTAAGCGTTTGGAAATCTGCGATATCAAAAAATTTGAACGTATAGATTGCCGAATCTAAACTACCTTTTTCGGATGTTTGAGTGGAGAAATATTCTTTTTTTATCGGTTCAAAATGGCCAAATTTTTTGTTGTTTCCTGGAAAAAAAAGTTCTTGATTTTTTGAATGAAGTACTTTTAGAACATAATGAACTGGTTGGCCAATTTTGGCTGAATCCTCAATAAATGAACCATAAATTTGAATGGGCTTCTCTTGCATTATTTTCTAATTCTGAAAAGTTTAATTAGACTAGGTACAAAATCACCCCCTGCTTTTATTTGAATATAATTCGCTTGCCATTGCTTGCATAGGTCGTTTAGGTCTTGCGCATTCGCATGAATTTCATGGGCCAATAAAGTTTTAAAGGATTTAGTTGACGTATTCACCCACGTGGTTTTTCTTTTCTCTGGATCATAAATAGGGATAATTCCCATGGCGGGCAACTTTAATTCTACATCAGAGTTAATTTGAATGATGACTAAATCGTGCTTTTTTGACATGGTACGCAATAAGTCGTGGTAGTCAGCGTCGATAAAATCAGATAATACAAAGATGAGACTTTTTCTTTTTAAGACTTGAAGGGTAAATTTTAACGCTTGTTTTAAGTCTGTTCCGCTGTTTTCTGGAATTAATTTGAACAATTCATTGATGACTTGATAGCCATGTTTTTTCCCTGCGCCAGGGGCTATAAATTTTTCATTTTTATCTGAATAACAACATAGGCCTATATTTCCAGCTTCTTGCATCGCAGAAAATGTTAGGACTCCAGCTACTTCTTTAAGTGTTTTCAGTTTTGAATCGTCCCCAATTCTAATGTTTTGAGATGCGCTGACGTCCAATAAGAAAAAAACGGTTTGCTCTTTTTCTTCTTTAAATAGTTTGATAAAAGTACCGTGTCCCTTGGCCGTTGAATTCCAATCGATGTGCCGAACATCGTCACCATATTGATATTGCCTTAAATCACTAAATTCCAAGCCAGATCCCTTGAATACAGAGGAGAAATTTCCATGCATTTGTGTATTAATCGCTTTTCTGATGCGAATGTCCAGCTGTACAATATGGGAAAGAAATGCACGGATATCCATTTCTAAATGAGTGATTTATTAGGTATATGCTTGCTAAATTACCTATTTTTTGAGCAATCTATGCGAAATCCCATAAAAGCTTTCTAATTTGTA
>JABMMK010000146.1 GCA_013205605.1 Cytophagales bacterium
CCAATCGACCATTTTGTACTCACAGGAAGTTGCTTCGTAGATCTTCCTAAATTATTATCCACTTTTGACCAATCGGTTTGAGAATAGTCAATCCCTACCATCCAAGCAGCAATTTTCTCCAAACTAAGCCCAAAGCGAGTAGTTACTGGTAAATTTTGAGAAAAATCATACGTATTTCTAAGTGTATCTGCATTAATCATATTCATACCTGACAAATCCATAATAGCGAATCTGTTTAGTTGGGTCGCACTCATTTTCGAAGTCAAATCCATGGTAGCACCCACATTCACATAAAGATCATTTTTTAATGAATGGCGATAGGCCAATCCTGCTTTGAATGAAAAATCAGAATACGAATTCAAATTTTCTAATTGGATTTTATAAAATTGACCGTCCGACATATTTTGTGTGGACACATTTCTGTTGACCGTTCCAAAAAGGTAATTAGCCTCTAAACCTAGATAAAACTCCTTCCCTATTCTAAAGCCATTAGCAAAACTCAATTTTGTAACGCTGCCTTTGCCCTCATATCCATAAATTAAACTATCCACACCTAATAAATTTAATCTGCGATATGATTTAGTGGTATAATCTACTGCGGAATGAGGCCGAATTCCAATGGATGCAGTCCAGCGATTGCTAATTGGCAAGGTCAATTGCAATGACTCATAATTACCTCCAAAAACTTGTTGTTTCTGGCGATAATCCTGTAAAGTTTTAAGTTCTGTGTTCACCCCTACCTCAAAAACCGTATAATGATTTCTTGCTAATAGGGCTGGATTGATTGAATTTGCATAAATCCCATTCGAATTGGAAACGCCTATTCCACCCATCATCAAATTGGTCGCTGGCTCTGCTGGATATAATTCCCCCATCCCAATATAGGATAAAGGTGAATTTAGAATGGATTGAGCATTTAAATTGGAGCACAAAAACAACAAACAAAAAGATACGAGGCTAAAAACCGCTCTATGCATTTTATTAAACAGGCAATTCGATGTTAATGGATTATAAATCATACAGTATTTATACGCTCTTTCAGTCAATTTAGTCTGCAAAGGTCGTAATTTTATTTCATATTCGATGAAGTATTTGGCTATATTTGAATTCAAAATAGAATAAGCATATGATGGACGCGTTAGAAAATTGGTACCTATTAGAAAATTCAGCCTTCGATTTAATTTTATTTTTAGGGATCATTCTTTTGGGAATAGTGCTCAAACGTTTTTTCTCCAATTCATTTTCTAAAATTGTTTTCCGATTTATACCGGAAGAGTCTATTTCCATTCAAGAATGTGTTCAGTTATTGAGGAAGCCATTTGAATTATTGATCTTTTGGATTTTTTTATACTTGGCCGCACAAAATTTAAAAGTTCCTTCCCAATGGAATTTCACACCCATTCAAGATTTTGGAATTTTATTTCTGGTCAAAAAAGCATTTGAAATAGCCATTATTTATACGGTGACTTGGGTTATTGTGCGGTTGATGAAAGTAGTTATTTTAGTGGCACAAGAAAAATGGCAAGGAGTCGAGCAAAAATCAAAGCAACAATTTATCCCATTTTTAAATGACCTATCCATGGTCTTTATTATTACGGCATCTGGCTTTGTGATGTTAGGTCGGGTATTCCAAGTGGATGTAGTCGCATTAATTACAGGTTTGGGACTTGGGGGTTTGGCATTGGCATTAGCCGCAAGAGAAACCTTGGAAAATTTATTTGCCTCATTTACGATATTTTTAGATTTACCCTTTGTGGTCGGCGATAGCATTCAGGTAGGTGGAATTTCAGGCGATATCGAAAAGATAGGATTCAGAAGTACGCGGCTTCGTGGAGCAGATGGGAATTTGATCATGATTCCAAACCGACTATTAACCTCTCAATCGTTGGAGAACATGAGTGAGCGAGATTATCGCCGAGCCAAATTCAATTTAACTTGTGATTTAAAAACGACGCCTTCTCAAATTGAAAAGGCCATGACCGAGATCGAAGCTCTTATTTTAAAGGAAGCCCTTTGTAAGAAAAAAGCACCTAAAATTGTGTTTGAGGGATTTGGGACTTATTCATTAGATATTTCCGTAACCCTGTTTGTATCTAGTAAAGACTTCTCTAAATTTCAATTGGTCAAGCAGGAAATCAACTTAGGAATTCTGAAAATTTTAGAAAAAGAAGGAATTGAATTAGCTAGCTCTGTAAAATAATAAGCGTTGGACTTAGCAAATTAACCAACCAATTCTTTTAAATCGGCATCGTGGATCATTTTTTTCTCGTCTGCCATGATTAAAAAACGCGTATATAATTTGTCTAAATCCGGCTTTTCAAATTCAAAACCCAACAAACTCAAGCGATGCCTAAGTGCAGCTCTACCTGATCTTGAGGTCAATAAAATAGCAGAGGATGGAACACCCACATCCTCAGGATTCATGATTTCGTAGTTCTGAGCATGCTTTAAAAATCCATCTTGGTGAATACCTGATGAATGTGCAAAGGCATTTGCGCCAACAATCGCCTTGTTTGCCTGTACGGGCATCCCCATTAAATTCGAAACTAAGCAACTGGTTGGATATAAATATTGAGGGTTAATGCCTGTGGTAAATCCTAAATCTTTATGCACATTCAAGATCATGGCAACTTCCTCCAATGATGTATTTCCAGCGCGTTCCCCGATTCCATTGATCGTCACTTCGACTTGACGCGCACCCGCTTGAATTCCTGCAATGGTATTGGCCGTAGCTAATCCCAAATCATTGTGATTATGCATCGAAATCGTTGCTTGGTGAATATTGTCGACATGCTCATATAAATATGAAATGCGTTGGTGTGTTTGATGTGGCAACAAATACCCCGTGGTATCAGGCAAATTAACGACTGTAGCCCCGGCTTTTATCACCGCATGGGTAAGTTTTGCCAAAAATTCCAAATCAGCCCGACCCGCATCTTCGGCAAAAAACTCAACATCCTCAACAAAAGATTTAGCATAATCAACAGCCCAAATGGCTTGTTCGATAATTTTTTCTCGAGTTGAATTAAACTTATGAATGATATGTACATCGGAAGAACCTATGCCTGTATGAATTCTAGGCCTTTTTGCCGTCTTCAAAGCTTCAGCAGCCGCATCAATATCCTCCTTTTTTGCACGAGATAAAGCACAAACGGTTGGCTCAGACACTGCATCACAAATAGCTTTAACCGAGGCAAAGTCACCCGGAGAAGAAATAGGAAATCCTGCTTCAATGATATCAACACCCAATTTTTCGAGTTCCTTTGCCACCTCCACTTTCTCTTCCCGGTTTAATTGACAACCCGGAACTTGCTCCCCATCACGTAAAGTTGTATCAAATATCTGAATGCGGCTACTCATATTTTTTTAAATTAAATAGCCACAAAACTACCTTTAATTATATTACGAAGCAATTTTAAGCAAGATATGCTTTAGATATTTTTAGATTATAAATCTTAAATTAACCAATAAATATATATTTTTAGATTAAAATATTTAAAATTTAACATATTTAAGATTTATAATCTTAAATGTAGAAAATGGGTAGAATAAAAATTTTATGAAAAAAATGATAAAAGATCAAGAAATTGAATGGGCTATTTTTGTGATTTCGGGAAATCTTTTGGGATCAAAGTTTCCTCCGGAAATAATACAAACGACTACTTTATTTTTTATTTGATCCTGAATCAGGTCCAAACCAGCGATGCTTAAAGCACCGGCAGGCTCGACAATCATTCCTTTCATGGCATATAAATTGAGCATCGTTTGACATAAATGGTTTTTATCGACGGTCAACATTTGATCGATGCCATCAAGGCATATCGAAAAATTATGTGCGCCGACCTGTTTAACAGAAGCGCCATCTACAAATTTATCAATATCATTAAGGTGTATTAATTCGCGTGCTTGGATGCTTTCGGACATCGAAGGAGCACCTGCGGGCTCCAAACCAACCAAATGGGTGTCCGGTGAAAGCTCACGTAAAACCAAACTGGCGCCAGCGGCTAAACCTCCGCCTCCTACTGGAACCAGAATAAAATCTAGCTTTTGACCCAATTGCTCCATAATTTCCAAGGTAACCGTTGCTTGGCCAGCAATAATATCAAAGTCGTCAAATGGGGGAATGTAAATCGCATTTTGGGCTGCGCAATATTTCCGAGAGGCATAAAATGCTTCATCATAGGTCTCGCCTACTAAATTAATTCGAATGTAATCTTGGCCAAAAAACCGAACGGCGTCAAGCTTCTGAATGGGCGTAGATTTTGGCATAAAAATGTTGCCATGAATTTTCATTTTTGCACAGGCGAAGGCGACTCCTTGCGCATGATTGCCAGCAGAAGCTGCCACAATTCCTTGAGGCCTTAATGCATCAGGAATATTTGAAATTTTAAAATAGGCCCCACGGATTTTATAGGATCTTACGGTTTGTAAGTCCTCACGTTTTAAAAAAATCTGTGCACCATAGCGATCAGAAAGTGGAACCGAATATTCTAGGGGCGTGCGTTTGACTACGCCAACTAATAATTGGGCCACCTTTTTAATATCTGATAGGCTAGGAACAGTACTAAGTTTGTTGAATTCCATGCCCCCAAATTTACAAAAAAAAAGAGGTGCATGTTGCACCTCCTTTAAAATTCCTATGGGAATGACCCGAAAATCACAAAAATGTAATAATCAGGTTATAATTAGTTGTTTTCAGGGCGTAAGCTACGCACTGCGGCTCCCGCTCTCCACATTTCTGACTCACGCAATTCCGTTAATTCCGCTTCCAACTTAACGCGATAATCCGGCTGGGAATTCAAATCAATTGAACGAGCAGCCTCCGCTTGTGTCTTCACTGAATTATATAATTTTTCAAAAACGGGTTTAGTCGCATCACGGAATGGTCTCCACCAATCCAAAGCACCCCTTTGAGCCGTTGTTGAGCAGTTGGCATACATCCAATCCATTCCATTTTCTGCCACTAAAGGCATCAATGATTGTGTCAATTCCTCAACAGTTTCATTAAATGCTTCTGAAGGAGAATGGCCATTAGCTCTTAATACTTCGTATTGAGCAGCAAAAATTCCTTGGATGGCACCCATCAAAGTACCACGCTCACCCGTTAAATCGGATGTTACTTCTTTGTAAAAATCCGTTTCAAACAAATAGCCTGAGCCTACACCGATCGCCATGGCGATACACTTTTCACGGGCTTTTCCTGTCGCATCTTGGTAGATCGCAAAAGAAGAATTCAATCCTTTTCCTGCCACAAACATACGACGAAGCGAAGTGCCTGAACCTTTAGGAGCGGCTAAAAACACATCCACATCTGCTGGAGGAATAATACCTGTTTTTTCTTTGTACGTAATTCCAAAACCATGGGAGAAATAAAGCGACTTACCAGCCGTCAAATATTTCTTCACGGTAGGCCATACCTCAATTTGAGCTGCATCAGATAATAAGTAACAAATAATGGTACCTTTTTCTAGTGCCTCCTCAATTTCAAATAAGGATACACCTGGAACCCAGCCATCAGCAACAGCCTTGTCATAGGTTTTCCCTTTTCTTTGACCTACAATCACATTCAGACCATTATCCTTCATGTTTAATGCTTGGCCCGGACCTTGTACCCCGTAACCGATCACCGCAATGGTTTGATCTGATAATACTTGTCTAGCTTTCTCTAATGGAAACTCTTCTCTAGTAACTACGTCTTCTACAACACCTCCGAAATTAATCTTTGCCATTTTAATTCTTGTTTAATTTATTATTCTTTCATTTTATACAATTTCCCAATTACCTTCTTCAGGTAAAAACTCAACTAAGCCTTTCTCCGTTTTTCCAACCGCTACTCTTCCAGACTTAACGTATTCCAAAATTTCCCAGTTTTTCATGTAGGAATAAAACTCATGGATTTCTTCTTCAGTCCCATTCTTTTCGACCACCACATATTCCAAACCCCAATGAACCACCTTAGCATTCCAATCTAAATTGATTGTTTTAACATCCAAAGGTTCACTTCCCAAAGGTGTTGAGATCTTAAATAAGGCAATCTCATTAAAGACTATTTCATCATCCAAATACCCAAAAACGGCCAACACATCGGTAATTTTTCGTATTTGCCTAACTAACTTTTCAACAAACTCACGGCTTTCACTGCGAATGACAATCGTAAATCGAGATACTCCTTTTCGCTCGGTCTCAGAAACGGTTAAGCATTCAATATTGATGCGCCGACGCGTAAATATGATGGTGATTCGGTTTAATAAGCCAACCGTATTTGTCGTAAAAACAGAAATCGTATAATTTGTCAACATATGTTACTCTAGCCTTATACTCGTTACGCAACCTCCCGAAGGAACCATTGGAAATACATTTTCCTCTTTTTCACAAACAATTTCCAATAAATAGGGCTTATCAGAGCTCAATAAAGTATCCAAAGATTCACTCAATAAATTTCGGTCACTTACTTTATGACCATCAATGCCAAAACCTTTGGCAATTGTAATGAAATCTGGGTTTTGTAATTCGACAAAAGAGTAGCGATTGTCAAAAAACAATTGTTGCCACTGACGAACCATCCCCAAAAAATTATTATTTAAAATGATAATTTTAACAGCAAGCCCACTTTGTGCAATCGTACCCAATTCCTGTAAAGTCATTTGAAATCCACCATCTCCTATGACAGCGACTACTTCACGATGAGGAACTGCCACTTTGGCTCCAAATGAAGCC
Source organism: Cytophagales bacterium (assembly GCA_013205605.1). GTDB lineage: Bacteria > Bacteroidota > Bacteroidia > Cytophagales > Spirosomataceae > Aquirufa. Next base: position 6,718 of record JABMMK010000146.1, read on the forward strand.
GGCAATGCAAATCCCATCGTTCCTGCACCCCCCGAGGTAATCATGGAGTTCTGTTTTTTAAATCGGTAATAGCGATTTGTTATCATTTGATGCTGGCCCACATCGGTCACAACCACAGCTTCTCCCTTCGTTTTATCTGATAACAAAGCCACAGCCTCTCCCATCTTAATATGATTTCCATCATGGAACAAATCCTTTTTGGTTATTTTCTCATATTCCTCATCATCGTATTTTTTAAACTCAGCACGCCATTCTGAATGGTCCGCCTTTTTAACTAAAGGCAATAAAGCTTTCAAAGCTGCCTTGGCATCCCCCACCACCGGAGCATCCGCTTTCACATTTTTACCTACTTCACTTGGATCTATTTCGATGTGAATCACCTTAGCTTGTTTAGCATAAGTGGACAAATCACCCGTAATTCGATCATCAAATCGCATCCCGATCGCAATCAATAAATCACATGAATTAGTTAACACATTCGCCCCATAATTTCCATGCATACCAGGCCAGCCGACAAAAAGTGGGTGATCAGCATCCATGGCCGACATCCCTAAAAGAGTTGTGGCTACGGGTATTCCTGTTTTATCTACAAATTCATTTAATTCTTTTTCCGCACCCGAAATTAAAATTCCATGTCCTGCTAATATATAAGGACGTTTGGCCGCATTAATTAATTTAGCCGCCGCCTCCACATGTTCGACTTTGGGCTCCACACGGGGTTTATATGAAATTAACGTTTTACACAATTTATACTGATATGGAATCGTCATCAAGTCGGTTTGTGCCGTACGTGTTATGTCAATCAAAACGGGACCTGGACGACCCGTTTCCGCGATGTAAAATGCTTTGGCTATTATTTCCGGAATCTCGTTGGCATCAACTACCTGATAATTCCATTTGGTCACAGGCATCGACATCCCGATCACATCGCATTCTTGAAATGCATCCGTTCCAAGTAAATTTGCTTTCACTTGGCCCACAATACATACCATAGGTGTGGAATCCAACATCGCATCCGCAATGGGCGTAATTAAATTGGTAGCCCCGGGACCTGAAGTCACTAAACAAACGCCTGCCTTGTTCAACATTCTGGCATAGCCTTGAGCGGCATGGCCAGCACCTTGTTCGTGGCGAACTAATATATGTTTTAATCGATCCTGATAATCATAAAGTGCATCATATGTCGGCATAATGGCCCCACCCGGATACCCAAAAATAGTATCAACCCCTTGATCTACCAACGATTGGATGATAGCCTTAGCACCCGAAAAAAATTTCTTTTCTTCAGATTGGCCTGATTCAGCAATTTTGGTTTGGGTTTGTCCCATATTTAATCAGAATTTTATACTTCTTTAATTTAAAATATAATCGAATGGCTAATTTAAGTCTTCAAAATTTAGAAAAAAACCTAAATCGAAATTTTTTACAAATCAGTCACGCAGCCAAAGCTTGCCGGACCCACATTTTTAATGTATTTGCGCAAAACTCCTGAAGTATGTGGGGAAACAATCGGTTTCCATAATTTACGTCTTTCAGCCAGCTCCTCATCCGAGACATGCAATATGATTTTGTTATCGACTGCGTCAATGGTAATTTTATCGCCATCCTTCACTAGGCCAATATTCCCTCCCTCTTGAGCCTCAGGCGTCACGTGACCCACTACAAATCCATGAGTACCTCCTGAAAAACGCCCATCGGTAATCATCGCCACACTATTTCCTAAACCAGCACCCATTAAAGCCGATGTTGGCTTCAACATTTCTGGCATTCCTGGCCCACCTTTCGGACCCTCATTTCGAATCACAACGACATCCCCGGCTTTGATTTCGCCTTTTGACAAAAACTCCATCACTTCTTCTTCGCGCTCACACACTTTGGCAGTCCCCTCAAAACGCTCACCCTCTTTTCCTGTAATTTTAGCAACCGCCCCATCAGGTGCTAAATTGCCATATAATATTTGTAAATGCCCCGTCGCCTTAATTGGATTTTCGATAGGAAGGATAATTTTCTGTGTGTCAAAATTCAAATCGGGAGCCTGCGCTAAATTTTCAGCCATCGTCTTTCCTGTCACGGTCAAACACTCCCCATGTAAAAATCCTTTTTGCCATAGATATTTTAATATGGCAGGCATTCCACCGATCGCCAACACATCCTCCATGTAATATTTTCCCGAAGGTTTTAAATCCGCAATCAATGGCGTGCGGTCTGAAATATCTTGAATATCCTTCATCGTGAATGATACTCCCGCTGAATGAGCAATGGCTAAATAATGCAAAACTGCATTGGTTGAACCA
>JABMMK010000147.1 GCA_013205605.1 Cytophagales bacterium
ATGCCACTTTTATACCGACAAGATCCCTTTGGCATTTTCACTTTTGTGCGCAAATGTATTTGCATTTGGATGGGAATGAGAAAGCCTTTCATGCGTTTTGGTGGGGAAGCAGACCAACGCGTTATGGCGCATAAATCCTGTACTTTAGCCGCACAAACGTTTATGCTATCCATTGCAGCCGAAGGATTAGAATCTTGTCCTATGGAAGGCTTTGATGCAGTTCGAGTAAAAAAGGCTTTAGATCTTCCCTCTGGAGCTGAAATAAATATGATCATTGCCGTAGGAAAAGGAACCGAAGAAGGCGTCTGGGGTCCCCGATTTAGATTGCCCTACGAAGATGTGGTTTTCAAAAGGTAATTAAAGGCAATCCACGTCCGGTATAATTTGAACTCCTTTACATACCGGTGAAGTTTGTACCTTGTCCAAAATCAAACGTAAGTTTTCTTTAAATTTGGCAAGAGAAACCCCCTTCTCTAATTTAATTAATATCTCCATTGCATATTGATTTCGAATACGTTCGACCAAAGGTCTCTCGGGACCTAAAATCCGGCCATGTCCAAAATTTTCTTTTAAAATACCTCCTAATTCAAAAGCAGCTTTTTCCACGGCCATCGAATCCAAATGCCTAAGTGTTAATTTAATTAGCCGAGTAAATGGAGGATAATGATAGCCTTCTCGTTCCACAATCTCTTCAGTGTAAAGTGACTCATAATCTCCATTTAAAATAAACTGAAATAGTCGATGCGTAGGTTGATTCGTCTGAATATATACTTGGCCCTGAACTTCCCTCCTACCAGCCCGACCAGCCACTTGGGTGATTAATTGGAATCCCCGCTCATGGGCTCTAAAATCCGGAAAATTAATGATTCGATCTGCATCAAAAATCGCCACAGTAGATAAGCCCTCAAAGTCCAAACCCTTCGCCACCATTTGAGTTCCCACCAAAATATCAATATTTCCCGATTGGATTTCGGCTAATAAACTATTGAATGCCGTTTTAGATCTTGTAGTATCCAAATCCATTCGGCCAATTCGAGCATCTGGAATATGTAATTGGAGTTCCTCCTCCAGTTTTTCAGTCCCGTAACCCATGGTTTTGAGATTTGTACTTCCACAGGCTGCACAACGGGTCAATAAGCCTTCCTTGTAGCCACAATAATGGCAACGTAGTTCTTGGTCACGCGCGTGATAGGTTAAACTAACATCGCATTGATTGCAAGAAGCAATCCAATCACAATCTTGACATTGAATATAAGGCGAATAACCCCTTCGGTTTTGGAACAATAAACTTTGCTTTCCCTGATCAAAATTTTCTTGCAAAACAGTGATTAAATCCAAAGAAAACCCGCCCTTCATCTGCTTCATGCGGTTGGCATATTTGGTATCAATCAACTCCATTTTAGGCAATTGGGCCGTGCCAAAACGTTCTTTAATAAGCACCAAACCATATTTATCTTGCTTGGCTTGATAATAAGATTCCAACGAAGGAGTCGCAGATCCCAAAAGCACTTTAGCGCCTTGTTGGGCCGCGAGCACCATCGCCACATCTCTGGCATGATATCTAGGAGCAGGATCAACTTGTTTAAATGAAGACTCATGCTCCTCGTCCACAATGATTAATCCTAAACGAGAAAAGGGTAAAAAAACAGATGATCGAACGCCCACCACAAATGGGTATTTACCCTCGACAATCGACTTCCACACCTCCACCCGTTCATTATCTGAAAACTTAGAATGATAGATACCTACTTGGTCCCCAAAAATCTTTTTAAGTCGGAAAACGATCTGGGTCGTCAGCGCAATTTCGGGCAATAGATATAGCACTTGGTCGCCGTTAGACAAGGCTTCCTGAATCAATCGAATGTAAATTTCAGTCTTTCCACTTCCCGTGATGCCATGCAAAAGAACCACATCCTTCTTTTGAAACTGTGTTAAAATCGACTGATACGCCTTTCCCTGAGCTTCATTTAAGTCAAATGAACTGGGGATAAAATCATCTTCATTGGTTCCAAAACGTGAGACAACGACCTCGAAAATCTCAAAATACCCATTTTTAATGAGTGTCTGGAGGGAGCTTTCTGAAAGTCCCGCTTGTGAAAAACTTGACTTTTCGAGCCCTTTGTGATTTAATTCAGGATCTCGCAAAACCGGAATGAACTTTAAATAATGAAGTAGGACATGTATTTGTTTCGGCTTTTCCTCGACCAATTTAATGAGTTCAGTGATTTTATCTTGGCTCGTCCATTCAGCACATAATCTAATTTTACGAATGACTTTGGGCGTGTACCGATCTTTAAGTTCATCAAAAATCAACACGGCCGAATGGCCTACGAGTGATTTAATGATGTGATAAGGGCTTTTTACATCGGCTATCCGAGCGACTTCATCGTAACTGAGTGAACCCTTTTCGACCACAGATTGATAAACCAATAATTCTTTATCATTTAAATCCTGAAGGTTTGAAAATTCTGGGTGCGCTTGAACTTTAGACTGACTTGAAATTTTTAATCCTGCTGGAAGAGCTACTTGAAAAACTTCCCCAGGGTAACACATATAATAATCAGCCACCCATTGGAATAATTTAATTTGGGATTCAGTCACTAAAGGAGCTTCATCTAAAATCTCTAATATATATTTTGCTTGGTATTGCTTGGGAGGTTGATGGTGCACGGAAACAATCACAGCTGTCAGCACTTTTGAACTCCCGAAGGGTACAACTATCCGTAGTCCTAATTGGACTACCTGAGCCCAAATCCTGGGAACGCGGTAAGTAAAATGCCTAGGGATAGGTAAAGGGAGGAGTGCGTCAACAAAAACGGTTGATTCTTCACTTTCAAAAAGAGGATTAATTTCACTCATGCACTACAAAGAAACGGAAAGAATGGGGGAACAACAAGCCTCATAAAAGCCTATTTCCATTCAAGCGTTTGAATCAAATGAATGGCATCTTGTTTTAAAAAATGGATGATGGGCGCCAAGGAATCATTGGCCGTAGCCGTTTTTACATATACAGCCCCTCTCAAAAAATGCTTCGTACTATCTGTGGTATAAAACTGAAAAGACGTGGCCACTTCGCCTTCCAACTCGATTAAACCGGCTTTCCGACCAGACTTAGTCGTCATGACATAATCCTGAATTCCACTAGCTTTTCCTTGATGTTTGGAGGCAAGTGTATATGCATCTTGAATTAGGGCAGCTAATTTCTTCGTGTTTTGATTCAACGGTTTGTAGGTCAATTGAATAAACGCATCCCAGCGAGGGTAATAAATGTAGAGCCAATGAGGTTCAGCCCATGAAACGGAATCCTTTAAAACCTTAGCGTAGGAAGAAACTTCAAAAGTAAATGGATGCCCCTTTTCTAAAGCTACATAAGACGCATTGGGAATTTCAATCCGATTAAAGCCTTTGGGTCTAGGCGCATCTGCGAATTTATTTTGTTCCTTTTCAGCGCTGCATGAAAGAAGAAATATCAATAAAAGGAACGTGTATTTACTGAGGGGCGTCGATACCATAATGAGCTAAAATAGGATTTTGTATCATCTCAAAAACACGCTCTCGAAGAACAGGTACATCTTCATTCGTCATACCCAAAGTCTCCACGGGTGGGTGAATTTCCACTTTAATGACACCAGGTCGTAACAAAAAATTACGGTCATTTAACAACAAATGGTTGTTGAAAAAGCTGATGGGAACCACAGGAACCTGTTGGAGTACTGCCATCATAAATGCGCCATCCATCAAGGGCTTTCCCATGATCGGAAATTCTTTTGAGACAATTCCTCCTTCTGGGAAAATAATGATACTTCTTTTTGCTTGTAAGGCTTTAATTGAACGGCCTAAGGAAGTAGCTCGGCTCATGCGATCCTTTCTATCGACTAAAATATTTAGCCTAGCGTACAAATACCCAAACAAAGGCACTTTTTTGATTTCTGTTTTGCCAATAAACGAAAAGTAATTTTTAATGATGACCACCATTAAGGGAATATCCAAATACGAGAAATGATTCGAACAAAAAACATACACCTTTTTCCGATCAGGCTTATAATGATATTTTACTTGAATCCGAATGCCGGCAAAAAGAAAAAACAGCTGACCCCAAAATCGGACTATTCGGTGTGTATATCTCCTCCAAGATAATTTCTGAAGAAAGATAAACATCAATGGATATAAAAGTAAAAAAGTCGAAATGAACCAAAATACAGTCCAAAGGGAATAAATCACTAAAAACAAATGTTTGACCTTTGATTCCTTTCTTTCCATATCGAGTCAAATACTTAGATTAAACTCTTATTATTCAACAGTGCTTAATTGAACTGTATTGGTTTTTTTTCCTTGATGCGCTGGAATTGACAAAGTAGTAACAAATACATCACCGGCCGATAATAACTTCTTTCCTTTAAGCATATCCACCATAGCAGCAACTGTTTTCTCTACATTGTCTGCAGAAGGGTCAAAGAAAAATACCTTAACACCCCACAATAAACCCATCGTTGACATTAACTCTTTGTTCGATGTAAAGACAAACAAATCGGCCTTAGGTCTATGCGCAGAAAGCCTGTAAGCCGTATGCCCAGAATTTGTCATACATAAAATAGCCTTAGCCTTAGAATCACGGGCTAATCGGCATGCGCCAGCAATCAAACGATCCGTCAGGGCAACTTGCTGGCCTGCTAATGAGTGATTTTTGAAATAAATAGCCGCTTCATCTCCTTTGATAATTTCTAGTTCGTTTTGTTGTTGCTCGACAATCTCATGAATATGAGCCATCGTTTCTACCGCTTTAATCGGATAAGCCCCCGAGGCGGATTCCCCACTTAGCATGGTAGCTGAGGCACCTTGTAAAACTGCGTTCGCCACGTCTGAAGTTTCAGCACGTGTAGGCACAGGATTTGTAATCATCGATTCTAACATTTGAGTAGCGACAATGACTGGTTTTCCAGCAGCCGTACACTTTTCAACCATCACCTTTTGAAGGTATGGAACAACAGCTCCATCCATTTCCACACCCAAATCACCACGAGCCACCATAATCGCATCCGAGGCCTCAATAATTTCATCTAAATTATCAATAGCCTCAGGCTTTTCTATTTTAGCAATGACACGCGTATTTTTTCCGTATGCCTTTATTTTATCTTTAATATCCCAGATATCAGCCGCTTTGCGAACAAATGAAAGGGCAACCCAATCAACGCCATGATCTAGACCAAAATACAAATCTGCTTCATCCTTGGGAGTCAAACAAGGCAAAGAAACCTTGGTCCCAGGAAGATTAATTCCTTTTTTAGATTTTAAGATACCCCCATAAATTACTTCAGTGACTACCTCTTTTTTGATTGAATCAATTGATATTACTTTAACTTCAAGATTTCCATCATCCATTAATATGCGTTCACCCACATTCACATCTAAATACATGGATGTATAGGTAGTACCTACTTTTTCAGAAGTACCTAATAAATTTTCATCCATGGCAAAAATTAATTGCTTGCCTGCTTCTAAAACTACTCCATTGTTCTCAACTAATTGAGTCCTGATTTTAGGCCCTTGTAAATCTTGCAAAATGCTTAGGTTTAAATCTAGCTCCTTGCTGATTTCACGGATCGTCTTTAACCTCTGTAAATGATCCTCATGAGTACCATGAGAAAAATTTAATCGAAATACATTGACACCCGCTTTAGCTAATTGGATTAATGATTCTTTGGATTCGGAGGCAGGACCTACTGTGGCAACAATTTTGGTTTTGCGTTGATACGACATATATTTAATCTATACTTATTTGATCGCAATTTACATTTAAGTCTTCAAAAAATGAATTTAAACAAGAATTAAACTTGAAATAATCCAAAATATAAAACTTTAACAAGTTTTGATGACATAAAAAAAGGGATGCTGTGCATCCCCGAATTCAATTTAAATATTTTATTAATTTTCCCACATATCGTGTTCCAATTCTAGTAATTTATATTCAAGCATTTGGGACATTAACAA
>JABMMK010000148.1 GCA_013205605.1 Cytophagales bacterium
CCACAGAGGAGGCAATAATGACTTGCCACAGTTTTTGAACAGGTATTTTATTATTATCGAATTCAGGATTCGAAGTGGGCATACGTGATAGGTTTAGAAAGATGAAATTAGGAAGGGAGGGGGAAAATTCCTAATTATTTGCCAACCGTCATGCCATGACTTCAATGATACTTATCAAATGAATGTAATTTTTTCATCTAAAATTGATACATTTGATTAGTTAACCAATATAAAAATTCAAGAATTTAGATGGGAAACACTGTTTCAATTAAAGACATTGCCCGTAAATTCAAGTGTGCTCCTTCCACTATTTCTCGGGCTTTGAATGATCATCCGATGATCAACATAGACACGAGAAAGACCATTCAGGAATATGCGAATAAAGTGGGGTATCAAAAAAATACGATTTCACTCAGTTTGTTAAATCAGTGTTCAAATACTTTAGGGGTCATTATTCCCTCCATTTCTCATTATCACGAGACGGCCATTATTGAAGGTCTTGAGGCTATTTTACAACCTGCGGGCTACCTATTAAACATTTGTTTAACGAATGAATCCCATGCGTTAGAAAAAGAATATTTAGATCGCCTGGTTGCGAATCGAGTCGATGCTATTTGCATCTCGCTGTCTCAAGAAACCTTTGACCATTCATTGAATGAGCATATAGACAAAGCGATTAGTCGATCATTGCCCATCATTTTTATGGATCGTTTTTACCATGCATTAGATGTGGATCGGGTGATTACGGATGATTTTAAGGGGGCTTTTATGGCGACCGAGCATCTGATTCAAATGGGGTGCCAACGAATTGCCCACTTGCATGGGCCTAAGGGGATTACGGTGTCCCAACAAAGATTTAAGGGCTATGAGGCATGTCTGAAAAAATACGGGAGGGATGTTGACGATCAATTAGTGAAGCAAGTGATGTTTTCTCCCGAGAGTGGTTTAGCGGCAACAAAGTCTTTGTTGGACCAGAAAACAAAACCAGATGGAATTTTTGCTGTGAATGACGAAGTGTGTTTTGGAGCGATGAAAATAATTCAAGAAAAAAATTATAAAATCCCGGAAGAGATTGCTTTGGTCGGTTTTGACGATATCCCCCTGGCAGCTTTTGCACCTATCGCCTTAAGTTCTGTTTCGAGACAAAGCAAAAAAATAGGAGAACAATCTGCCCATTTGTTTTTATCTAAAATGAACGGAATGCATCAGCACCAACAATTCGCTTTGGAGCCCGAATTAATCATTCGAGAGTCTTCTCAAAGGAATCATTGTTCCTAAATTTAATTAATTTAATATTCGGTAACAATTTCTTAAAATAGGCCTCGTCTTCATTACTTATTTTTGCGACGCTTTAGAATGATTCAATTGCAAACGTTTGCGTAATTTTTCTGAAGGAATTCAAATAAAAAATAATTAAATTCCTGAAATTCCAATTTTCTAAAAATTTAATTTCATCTCATGAAAAAAATCTTAGCGCATCATCAAGAGCTATTTTTGATGAAATCTGCCGGGTTGAAACTCATCAGTTTTTTGATGATCATCCTGCTGGGTTTATCCCCTTCTTTGTCTTGGGGTCAAGGTTCAGGCAAAACCGTCAAGGGAACATTAATAGACGCCACGACTAAGGAGGCCTTAGTAGGAGGTAGTGTTTTAATTAAAGGAACGACCAAAGGTGCCACAGCAGATGCCAATGGGCAATATTCGATTAATGTATCGGATGACAATGCCGTTTTAGTGTTTCGTTTTTTGGGATATGATTCTCAAGAAATAGCCGTGGGCAGTCGCGCTACCATAGACGTTTCCTTGAAAGCCAATGCTTCCAGTTTGGAGCAGGTGGTTGTTGTGGGTTACGGAACTCAAAAGAAAACAGACGTTACCGGTTCAGTTAAATCGGTATCCAGCGAAGCCTTTAATAAAGGTATTATCAATTCACCGGAGCAATTACTTCAAGGTAAAGTGGCCGGTGTCAATGTAACTTCAGCCTCGGGTGAGCCAGGTGGATCGCAAGGCATTACCATTCGTGGACCAGGTAGTATTCGTGTGGGTAGTGGACCTTTATATGTAATCGATGGTTTGCCATTGGATGGGGGAATTGGGAATTTTTTAAATCCTTCCGATATTGAAAAAATGGATGTATTAAAGGACGCATCTGCTACCGCTATTTATGGAACTAGAGGCGCAAATGGTGTTATTTTAATTACAACAAAAAAGGGGAAAGTAGGATTTTCAACGATGAATTTCTCTACAGATTATGCCATATCAAGTTTAGCTAGGCCTCTGCCAGTGTTATCCGCAGCCGACTTTCGTACCCAAGTAGGAAAGAATGGGGGTATATTGGAGGATTTTGGTTCAAATACAGATTGGCAAAATCAAATAACTCGTTCTGCCATTACGCAAAATCATAACCTAAGTTTAGGGGGTGGAGCCAAGAACTTAACGTATTATGCTTCTTTTGGTGCACAGATGCAACAAGGTATTCTTAAGAATAACCAGTTGGACCGCCTTTCAGGTCGTATGAACGTTACTCAAAAATTCTGGGAAGATCGTTTAATTATTGACGCCAACATCAGTTTTTCAAATGTGGTTAATCTTCGTCCGCCGATCGAAAGTTTGTTGGGAACGGCTATTTCAAATAATCCAACGTTGCCAGTTTATGAAGCAAACGGTACAACACCCGCTAAATTCTTGAACGCATCCAACCCGTTGATTACATTAAATTTGAATAAAGATATTAATACGGCGAACCGTTTTATTGCCAATATTTCACCATCCGTGAAATTAGCGAAGGGTTTAATCTATAAATTGAACTACGGATATGACAACCAAACCGCTGTACGCGATATTCAATCGTTGGCCAATTTAGTGCCTCAGCAAAATGGTCGTTTGGATACCTACAATAATAGCAATCAAAATACCCTTGTTGAGAATTACCTTACATTTAATTTAGAAGAAGGCGATCATGTTTTCTCTGCATTATTAGGTCATTCATTTCAAAAAATTCAATACCAAGGTCGTACTTGGAGTATCAATAAGTTCCCAATCGTTCCGACGGAGCCTATCTATAACCCAGGCATAGGTCAAGAGTTGACGTTAGCGACTAATAGGCCATCGGGTTCTGTAACGATTAATGAATTGCAGTCGTTTTTCTCTCGTTTGAATTATCAGTTTCAAGACAAGTATTTAGTTACCGCCACGGTTCGTGCAGACGGTTCGTCTAAATTTGGTTCAAATAATAGGTATGGTTATTTCCCATCTTTCTCTTTAGGTTGGAGATTATCTGAAGAGCCATTCTTAAAGAATACGTCGATTAGTAATTTGAAATTAAGAGGAGGTTGGGGACAAACGGGTAACCAAGAAATTCCTTCCAAAATCACTCAACCTTTATTCACGGCTTCCGTATCAGGTACGACTTCATATCCATTGGATAATGGGTCAAGCTATGCTCCAGGAATCACGTATTCTCGTTTAGCTAATCCAGATATTCAGTGGGAGGTTTCGACACAGTCCAATGTAGGTTTAGATTTTGCCTTCTTAAATGGAGCATTATCGGGATCAGTGGACGTGTTTAATAAAGTTTCTAGTAATATTTTATTGGAAATTATTCCTTCAGATCCTGTTCAGCCAGCTAGTTCAGTTTGGGCCAATGTGGCCAACATGCAAATCAATAACAGTGGGGTGGAATTAGATTTGGATTACAAATTAACCACTGCGGGAGGTTGGAAATACAATGTGGGTGGAAACTTAACCTTAATAAAAAATGAAGTGGTTAACTCTCCTTACACAGTGATTCAATCTGGAGGAGCTTCAGGTTCTGGTTTGACTTCTGCCACAATTAATGGTTATGTCAATGGTCAACCGATTGGAACCTTTTTCTTAAAAGATTTTACAGGGGTAGATGCAAAAGGAGTTAGTACTTATCGGGATACCGACGGGGACGGAATCGTATCTGATAAGGACCGTATTTCAGCAGGTTCAGCATTGCCAAGCACACAGTATAACTTCTTTGGAAATGTATCCTATAAAGGTTTTGATTTGTCATTGCAGTTTAATGGTGTGTCAGGAAATATGATTTATGACAATACGGCCAACAACGCATTTTATAAGTTGAAAATCTCAAAAAATAATAACGTAATACCCGCAGCTTATGCGTTGGCCAATGAGTCGACGAGTAACGCCGCGCCAGTATCTACGCGTTATTTGAAAGATGGAGCTTTTGTTCGTCTGAATAATACAACTTTAGGCTACAGTTTTGACACTCAAAAAATGGGGATCAATAAATGGATCTCTACTGCGCGTTTATCCGTTACAGGACAAAACTTATGGATCGCAACAGCTTATGATGGCTACGATCCTGAGGTAAATAAAAATGCATCAGACGCGGGAATTTCTTCCTACGGCATTGACTATTTAAGTTATCCAAAAGCCAAAACAATTATTTTTGGTTTAAATCTTACATTTTAATTAGTAGATAGAAAAATAATGAAAAAGATAAAAAAAGTTTCTCTACTCGTTTTTGGAATGTTGGCGCTTTATAGCTGTACCAATTTGAACGAGATTGTTTTAGACGAATATAATGCAGCAGGCTTGACAGATAAGCAAGCAGCTGAGGGAGCCATAGTTCCTGTGTATGCATTTTTGCCAAACTTGTATCGCCATACGATACATTTTGCATTGAGCGAAATATCAACGGATGAGGCTATTTTACCTTATCGTGGAGGTACGGACTGGGGTGATAATGGAATTTATTTATCCCTACATAGGCATGAAACAATGAGTAATGATCCCAACGTTCGTGATGAGTGGGTTCATATTTTAACGGGTATATCAAGATCGGTAACCGCCATTAATGCCTTGCAAATTTCAAAAGATCCTGCAGCTAAATTATATTTAGCGGAAGCAAGAGGGATGCGCGCATTTTATAACATGTTGATGTTGGATGCCTTTGGAGTAGCCTTTTCTAAGGAAGATTTGGGAGATGTTTCAACCATTTTACGTGGAGACAAAGCGGTGGAATACATCAAATCTGAATTATTGGCTGTGGAGCCCGTATTAGAAACAGGCGTAGGACCAGGTCGATTGACCAAGGCAGGTGCTTGGGGAATTCTGGCTCGTTTATATTTAAATGCGGCAGCGTATCGAGATATTTATGCAGCTCAATACACCTTCAAGCCAGAAGATATGGACAAGGTGATCGAATATTCAGATAAGATCATTAACTCGGGTCAATACAGTTTATCTCCTGATTATTGGGCTATTTTTGGTAATGCAAACCATGATAATAAGGAATTGGTTTTCGCGATTGACCAGCGTGCTGAATTGAATGGACACAATCGTATGTCTTATTTCTCTTTAGCGAATGACCAGCGTCCTTTGCCTGCCTATCCAGGAGCCAATGGTACAGATGGTCCAGGGATTACTTCTGATTTTTATCAATCATGGGTATCCACGTACGGTTCTGTTGACCCTGCGGCTGGCGACCCTCGTTTCTATAAGCAGAACATCAAACCTACGGACGAATGTATCGCGGAGGCTCAATATAATATAGATCGTGGAATTTTAAGAGGCCAACAATATGGATTGCAATTTGCAGGGGGTGCATTTTTAAAATGCCCCGATGGAAAGTTTAAGGTAGGTAAGATCTATAACACGAGAAAAGCCGCGCCATATCCAGCCGTGATCCATACGGAGAAAATTGATTTTACGCCTAGTGGAAGCGATTACAGTACAGGATTTCGCGTAGAGAAATATGAGTTCAGTAAAAAATCTCAATCAGGTCGTAATTTTGGTGAAGCAGATATCTCCATCGTTCGTTTAGCCGATGTTTATTTAATGCGTGC
>JABMMK010000149.1 GCA_013205605.1 Cytophagales bacterium
AATAATCCCCATAAAAATAGTGGTTGCCCAAAACTTATATTCATAAAAGCTAAAATACAAAAAATCCCAACGAATTAGGTTGGGATTATACTATTTAACGAGTCAAAATTTTTATCTTGAGATCGACATAATTTCGAATTCCAAGCTTCCTGCTGGAGCCGTAATCTGAGCTAAATCACCCACTTGCTTTCCTAACAAGCCTTTACCAAACGGTGAAGAGGCTGAAATTTTACCCATTTTTAAATCCGCTTCCTCTTCAGAAACAATCGTATAGGTAACAAGCATCCCATTTTTTGTGTTTTTGATCTGAACAATCGAGTAAATAGACACCTTTGAAATATCAATCGTAGATTCATCTAATACACGTGCATTGGCCACGACCTGCTCTAGTTTTGAAATTTTTAATTCCAATAAACCTTGCGCATCTTTTGCCGCATCATATTCAGCATTCTCACTCAAATCTCCTTTGTCTCGAGCTTCGGCAATTTGCTTTGCCATATCTTGACGTCCTTGAAATTTCAAGGAATGCAATTCAGCCTTTAACTTTTCTACCGCCTCAGCTGTATAATATTGAAACTGTGCCATCTTACTAATTTATTTAGATTCCTAAAAAACAAAATAGAACGGCTTCCGACCGTTCTACATAATTTATTTGTAGTTTTGTCTCAGATGCCGAACTAGAATAAATGTTTATTTATCAACACGTAATCTTATTTTTTACCCGACAAAGGTAATTAAAAAGCGATATTATCCCAAAACAATTTATTCGATGACAAATTCCGCTTCTTTCAATTTTAATTTTTAAAATATGCGCATCATATTTTTGGGGACTCCAGATTTCGCAGTAGCAAGCCTCGATGCATTAGTTCAATCAAAATTTGATGTGGTGGCCGTTGTCACAGCGCCCGATAAACCTGCTGGAAGAGGCCAACAAATTCAAGCGTCCCCTGTTAAAGTGTATGCTGAAAAAATGGGATTGCACATTTTACAACCCTTGAAACTGAAGGATCCTGAATTTTTAGATACCCTTAAAAGCTTACATGCCGATTTACAAATCATTGTGGCTTTTAGAATGCTTCCCGAACAGGTTTGGAATATGCCTCCTTTGGGAACTTTTAACCTGCACGCATCGCTACTTCCGCAATATCGCGGGGCGGCTCCCATCCATTGGACCATTATAAACGGCGAAAAAGAAACAGGAGTGACTACCTTTTTTCTTCAGCATGAAATAGACACAGGTGACCTGTTGTTTCAAGAGACAGAACCTATTCATCCCGAAGATACCACAGGAGATCTTTACGAAAGGCTGATGAAAAAGGGCGCAAATTTAGTGGTAAAAACAACGCAAGCCATTATAGACCAACAGATTAAACCCCAAGCGCAAAAAGAAATTCTTGAATTGAAAATTGCCCCAAAACTCACTAGAGAAACCGGCTTGGTGCATTGGTCAAAAAATGCCGAAGAAATATACAATCTTATTCGAGGAATGAACCCATTTCCTGGTGCGCATACGCTATTTCAAGGAAAAAACTGCAAAATCAGTTCTGTCAGTCCACATGCTGAAATCATCCCTTCCTTAGGTATTGGCGTTTGGGATACCGACCAAAAAACATATCTCCGAGTAGGTTGCGCCAATGGATATATCGAAATCTTAGAATGGCAAATGGAAGGCAAAAAGAAAATGAAAATCGAAGATTTTCTCCGCGGATATTCCCTTAATTTTTAGCCGCAAACGAATAAATCCCCAAAGGATAAAAATACCCGGAGTCGCCGGTTTTTATATACACCCACCCAGCTACTTGGTTTGCAAATACATAGCCCGTCGACATACCCTTAAACTGCTAAAACCATTCAGCAGATAACTCATTCGGTATGGGAATAGCCTGAGAACAGGCACAGAATTGTTGAACCCTATTTTTATTAAGCTCAAGGATTAATTGGCGCGTGTCCTCAACCAAATCGCCCTGTCCTTTCGCTAAAGCACTCGCATAGTTTTGCTCATATAAATGCTTGAAACGAATATATTCAAACGTTAATTCAGGAAATTTTTGCATTAAATCGGCCCCGTTAGAAAAGGCCTGAATATGACCGACATCTGGGAAGCCAACAAAATCTCCACCCCAAAATGCACCAATGTCTTTGGCTAAACTGCCAACCTTAGCATACAAATGGCTTCGACGCATGTAGCGTCCGCGCCTATATATTCCCACATCCATCGCTAAATTGAAATTGTGAAATGAAAGTGCTGTTTTTGAACGACCCCGATTTAATAAATCCATTTGCTTAGCCAAACCTCTTTCACTTTGGAGAAACTTAAATCGATATCCCCTTGGATTAAAAACAGTAGCAAGCGAATCCTTTAACGTTTTAAAATCCTCAATTTCTTGGGCTAATGTATTTCCCCAGACCAATAATGGATCGTCCGTCATGTTGCTATATGCAAATAAATTTTCTTTGTTTTCTGAGGCAGCGCCTAAGGAATAAATTTTTGATTGAAGCCCCGAAGCATCTTGAATGAAAAAATCCAATTGGACCGGAATTTCAAACTGATTTTCCATGGGCACCCGCTCCCGAAACATCCAGTGTAAATCCTCGAAATTAATAGATTTAATACGCTTTTTCTGGCAATTCAGTTGCAAGGAATCCAATTCTTGAACGCCAAAAACAGCAAAACCACAAAAACTTAAAATCAAAAATACACCGATTTTAACCTGCATTATTTGACAGGAATTACCAATTGCTCCCCGCGTAGGGTCACATCCTCCGACTTATGATTAGCATCCATGATGGATTTTTTAGACACTTTGTATTTTTCTGCTACGACTCTTAAAACATCTCCTGGACCGACCGTATGAATCGCCTTTATCTTCACATTTACTTTAGCACCGCCCTTAAAACCATCTGAAATACTAGGATTCATTGATTTTAATTGGTCTACCGTAAGTCCAAAACGCTTTGCCACCCCATTCAAAGATTCTCCTTTCTCCGCCGCATACGAATAGGCTTTCCCACTCGGCTCTGTGACTTTTTCCTCCGGAATTTTCTGAACCTGAACTTCTTGCTTTTGAACCTCCAAGGCCAATTCCGCCTTCTGAACAGAATCCTTTCCTTGAGAACTATCTATGGAAGAAACCGTTGACGTAGAATCCGTAATAATCGACACCGGTGGCTCCATTAATTCCTCATCCTCCGCCAACTCTAATTTTTCAGCCTTTGCCAGCTCCGTATTTTCAGGTCCTAGAAAATGCTCATACCCAACAAATACTAAACCCACAAGCGTAATTAATAACACAAAAAGCGTAATTAATGGCAAATTGGAACTTGAACTTTCTTTTAAAAAAGGAATTTTCATTTATAAATTATCTTGCGTTTTTTGACTCATAATGGCTACTTTTTCCACCAAATCTTTTTTATACAAATCAAGTTTTTCAGATAAGGACTCGTTTGAAATGGCCAACATTTGAACAGCTAAAATTCCCGCATTCTTAGACGCATTAAGCGCAACCGTAGCCACTGGTACTCCATTAGGCATTTGTAAAATAGATAAAATCGAATCCCAACCATCGATCGAGTTTGAAGACTTCACCGGAACGCCAATGACCGGCAAAATGGTCGCAGAAGCAATCATCCCAGGTAAATGAGCCGCACCACCAGCACCGGCAATAATCACTTGGATCCCTCGTGATCTTGCATCTTGTGCATAGGTCAACATTTTAACTGGGGTCCGGTGAGCAGAAACAATATCCACTTCAAAAGGGATACCAAACTCCTTACAAACATCAATCGCGTCTTGCATCACTGGCAAATCCGAACTGCTACCCATGATAATTCCTACCATATTATTCAATATTTAACTAATTACACGAATCAAATTTCTAATTTTTTCAGCCTTTTCCTCAATGTCCAATCTTGAATCTCCCAAGATCGTTACATGCCCCATCTTCCTAAATGGCTTCGTTATTTTCTTGCCATATAAAAATGGATGAACCCCCGGAATAGACAAAATTTCCCGTAAACCTTCATATTTAACGAGTCCCGTATATCCTTCCTCACCTAATAAATTCAACATACCCGAAAAGCATTTCGACGTAGTTTTTCCCAAACTAAGTCCAGAAATCGCACGTAAATGCTGTTCGTATTGTGAAGTTTCATTCGCCCGAATCGTATGATGACCCGAATTATGTGGCCTAGGCGCTATCTCATTAATTAAAATTTCTCCTTCGGAAGTTAAAAACATCTCAACCGCCAATACCCCAACCATCCCCAATGTATCAATCAAATCAACGGCTATCTTAGCTGCATTTTTTTCAATATTGCTTGGAATATCCGCTGGAGAAACAAGGAATTCCACAAGATTATGCACTGGATGAAACACCATCTCGACCGCTGGAAATGTATCAATTTCACCTTTTGCATTTCTAGCCACAATCACAGCTAATTCTTTGGAAAAATGAACCGCTTTTTCTAAAAGTCCAGGCTCGTTAAATCCTAATGAAATATCAGACTCATTCTGTATCAACTGAACCCCACGTCCATCATATCCTCCTTTTCCCAATTTATTAAATGCCGGTAAAAATGAGATATGATCCTTAATTTCTTCCACCGAATCAATCAAAACAAAATCAGCGGTAGGGAAACCGTGGTCTTTGAAAAATTGCTTTTGCAATCGCTTATCTTGAATCATTTTCAAAATATGCGGTTGAGGATACACTAATTTCCCC
>JABMMK010000150.1 GCA_013205605.1 Cytophagales bacterium
CATTAAAAGTGTATTGCTCTACCAACTGAGCTACGGAATCATCAAGCTTGCGCTTGTATATTAATTGGTTCACTCTGGAACCGAAAGGAAGTTCAACCAACGGTTGGCCTTCGTTTGCAAAAAAGTAAATTAATACCTTTATTGCGGTGCAAAACTATCATAGTTTTTCGAATTATGCAAGCAAGCCATCTAAATAAAATTATATTTTCCTGCATTTTATATCTCGGTATTTGGCAAAACGCTAATTGCCAAATAGATACAAAGCAAATCAGCAAAGCAGATTCCCTGTTTAAAACGAACCAACTTTTAGAAGCGGAAAAAATTTACCTACAATTTTATAATCCTCGTTATAAAGAAATTGAAAATATTAAATTTAAACTTGCTTTCATCGCCAAAGAAAAAAATGACTGGGCCAACGAAATATATTATCTCTCCAGCATTCAAGCCGAAAATGCAAAACCCAGTATCAGCCAACGATTAAATCATATCAGCCAAAAGCACCAATTAGGAGGATATGAGATAGACTTTATAGACCAATTAATATGGATTTACTTTGCGTTTTTTTCTTATATCATCGGATTTCTGCTGAGTATCGCCATATATGCAGCCATCATTCTCATCTATAAAAAACAAAAAAACAGAAAATCTCCCGCTGCATACCTTTATTCGCTTAGCCTTTATCTTGTTTTTATTTATTTATTTGCCAATTTCCCTTCCTTTCTCAACTTTGGTATCATCACAAAAAACAAAGTGTATTTACGTGAATTTTCATCCTCAGCCGCACCTGTGGCAAAAATACTGAGCCAAGGAAATCGAGTTACCCATTGGTATAAAAAGGATATTTGGACCCTATGCTATTACGAAGGAAATGTGGGTTATATCAAAACAGAAGACTATCTGCCCATTAACTAAAGATGTAAAATCTCAAAACTTAAATCCAATATAATCTCTCGATCCGTGGTTTGTTGGCCTATAACCCCCTTCATCTTCAAATCCGCATTTTTTATAGCCTCAATAACCCGAACAACTTTCCCCAAAGGGTAATTACGCTTCGCCGTTAAATAATCACGAACAAAATAAGGGTTTATGCCAAGGACCTTTGCCATCTCCGCATCCGAAACAGCACCCATATCATGCGTCTGAAGGACTTTAGCGAAAAAATTGAACAGCATAATCAACATAGGCGCAATCGGATTTTGCTTGCTGTTTTCAGCAAAATAAAAAGCAATCTTCTGCGCCTTTTCTACATTTCGTTGCATCAAGGCCTTTTGGAATTCAAAATAATTGTACTCACGGCTAATGCCCACATACTTTTCCACCTCCTCGATTCCCACCTCGGAACCCGCTGGTACATTGATAATCAACTTATCCGCCTCATGCGCCATCCTTTGTAAGTCAGCACCCACATTGGTCACCATTAATTCCAAAGAAACTGTTTGAATCTGTAAATTATGTTGGGCCAAATAATCCTTCAGCCAAAGACCGACCTTATCATCTGAAATCTTTTTAGAGGTCACAATAACCCCATGAGATGCTAATAGAGGAAATAACTTAGATTTATCCGTCAGTAAATTTTTAATCGTAAAGACCAAAAGCGTGGAAGGAGTGGGGTTTTTACAATAATCTTCAAAGGCCTTCCACTCTTCATTTCCTTTTTCTTTTGAATTTCCTTCCGATTTGGTATCTGTTTTTCCTTTGGCCAAAGCTTCCAAAAATATAGCCTCCTTTACGATAATTACTTGCTTTTCAGCCATCATAGGGAATCTGCGCGCATAGGAAACCACCGAGGCCATCGTCTGATCCTTGCCATACAAAACAAATTGATTGAAACTTTTTTGATCTTCCGAAAGAATACCCGCCTCAAACGCATCCGTTAATTGGTCTATAAAAAAATGCTCATCCCCATGCAATAGATAAATAGGGGATAAGCTATTCTTATGAATATCTTTTAATACTTCAGTCGTCGTTTTTTGCATAAGAAATCCAGGATAATCAGGCATGCAAATCTAATGAAAAGAGCGCATTGGCAAAAATTATATTTGAAATGGATTCATTGTCAAATTATTCCCGTAGGTTTGCCAAAAATATTCCAAATATCATGCAAATTAAACCGAATTCAGTCGTTTTTATATCATATCAATTAGCTTTTCCGGGTGAAAATGGGG
>JABMMK010000151.1 GCA_013205605.1 Cytophagales bacterium
GGAATGCCGGTCTATCGGAAGAATAATTTTGGCCGATCGGTTATTCAGACAACGGATAATGGGAGTAAAATACTGATGAATAATCCCGTGGGTTCATCGGCCAAAGGAGATTTACCTTTCTTGTCAAAGTTTGATTTGGCTTCGAAAAAAAATGAAATCATTTGGCGCTCAACGGAAGGAAGTTTTGAATTAGTTGAAGATGTGATTGACGCCGATAAATTAATTATTGTCACAAGAAAAGAATCTCAAAAAGAGGTCCCTAACTATTATATCAAGCATCTGATTACCAAACAAGCAGATCAATTGATTACTAATTTTGTCAATCCTTATCCAGGTTTAGCAGGGATCTCAAAAGAGAAAATTAAATACAAGCGCGCGGATGGAGTCGATTTAACAGGTGATTTATATTTACCCAAAGGATATAATAAAGAAAAAGATGGTCCATTGCCCGTGTTGATTTGGGCTTATCCACGTGAATTCAATTCAGCTGCTGATGCCGCACAAATTAGAGGAAGCAAGGATCGATTCACGACCTTAAGTTGGGCCTCCCCCATCTATTACGTCACTCAGGGTTTTGCCATTTTAGATAATGCCGAAATGCCTATCGTGGCCACGGGGGGTGATAAAAAACCCAACGATAATTTTGTGGAACAATTAAAGTTGAATGCGGAGGCGGCGATTAATTATTTATCGGAATTAGGAGTCGGTGACCGTAAGCGCATGGCGGTCGGTGGCCATAGTTATGGAGCTTTTATGACGGCCAATTTATTGGCACACACGGATTTGTTTAAAGCGGGAATCGCTCGAAGTGGCGCTTACAATCGGAGTTTGACCCCTTTTGGTTTTCAAAATGAGGATCGTACCTATTGGCAAGCACCCAAATTGTATTTTGAAATGAGTCCATTCAGTTATGCCGATAAAATCAAGGAGCCCATTTTGTTAATTCATGGCGAAGCGGATGATAATACGGGTACTTATCCGATCAATAGTGAGCGTTTGTATGCTGCCATTAAGGGCAATGGAGGAACTACTCGTTTTGTTTTCTTGCCTTATGAAGCGCATAGTTACCGAGGCAAAGAAAATTTATTGCACATGCTGTGGGAACAAAATAATTGGCTTCAAAAGTTTGTTAAATAAAGGTTTTGAGTTTTCAATCTTCTCGATCCAGAGTATTTTGGGGTCGAGAAGATTTTTTACGCAATATCCAATACGATTTTCAGATTGGCTTTCAACTGGGAAATTTGGGTTTTAGTTAGCGAGCCAATTTTCTTCATCATTCTAATGTTGTCAATCGCCCGGATTTGGTCGACGAGAATATCACTTAATTGATCTAAAATCCCTTTGTGTAAGTGCACTCTTAAAATGGTGGCTTCCAAATTGATTTGCGAAGTAATGGGGCAAATTAAGGTGGATGGATGTACGGCATTCATCAAATTTGTTTGAACGACAACCACTGGCCTTGTTTTACTAGGTTCGGTTCCCCTACTAGGACTTAAATTAGCCAACCAAATTTCGTATTGATTAATCTTCATCCCTCAATAACTCAAACTCTTTCAATATTTCCAACGAATTCTCGCTAACCAGATTTGATTCTTTAGCCAATTGATTTTTTAATATACGTCTCTTTTGATAGGTATTGTATAAACTCACCGCCTCATTAATATATCTATTTCTAGCTATTTTTAAATGACCGGTGATTTCTTCCGCCTCTGCATAAATAGGATCGTCAAGTTTTAAGGATAGTGTTTTCATCTCATTTTTTTTACAAAGGTATACATTAAAAGTATATACTTTTACTTTTGAGTAATTTTCTTTAATTTGATTCTTTAATCTGATTTTCATGAAGTTGATTTTTAAACGATTTTCATTTTTCACTATATTGTTTCTGGCTTTTTATGCCAAAATTGCTGCCCAGCAAGTGTATTTCACTACGGGCTTTAAAGTCAGCGAGCTAAGTTCTGTACATGCGACCGTTTGGACTCGTTTGTGTGAAAAGGAAAAACCTAATCCAGTTGTTCATCAACGGCTTAATCAGGTTTTTAGACATCCCATTAATTTTGACGAAAATATGCCTATTGCCCAGATGGATGGCTCAGTACTTGGAACTGCGGGTTGGGTTCGAATTACGTTACAATCAGGGTCCTTTAAAATTTCCAGTGGCTGGTTGTCAGCGGTTCT
The DNA here is from genome assembly GCA_013205605.1 of Cytophagales bacterium. GTDB lineage: Bacteria > Bacteroidota > Bacteroidia > Cytophagales > Spirosomataceae > Aquirufa. Next base: position 2,179 of record JABMMK010000151.1, read on the forward strand.
AGAAAAGGATTTTACAGTATTTTATACCTTCAAGGAGTTGAAACCTAATACCCGCTATGAAGTGAGGCTTGAAGGTAAGCCAACTGAAAAAGGTTTGGTTCAAAAGGCAGCAGGGAATTTCACGACGGCTCCAGCCATGTATGACAAAAAGGAGTTGAATCTGACCACGTCTACCTGTCAGTATTTTTGGAGCCACGATGATTCCTTAAAAGGATTCCATACCTACCAAAGTATGGCTCTTTTAAAGCCGGATCTTTTTGTTCAAACAGGGGATTATGTATATTATGATAAGCCGGGACCTATGGCCAATACGCCTGAAAAAGCGCGGCATAAATGGCATGCCATGGACGCTTGGCCTTCCTTGAAATCATTTTTTCAATTTACGCCTGTCTATATGTTGAAGGATGACCATGATTTATTAGCCGATGATGTGCATCCAGGTTCGGCTAATTTTGGCCAACTGACCATTTCGGATGGCTTGAAGATTTGGCGTGAAAATGTACCCTTGGCTGGGAAACCCTATCGGACTTTGCGCTGGGGGAAAGATGTTCAGTTATGGTTTTTAGAAGGGCGAGAATACCGAAGCAATAATGATATGCCAGATGGAGCGACAAAAACGATTTGGGGAAATGAGCAAAAGAATTGGCTCATTAATACCATGCAACAATCAGACGCGACTTATAAAATCATTTTTTCTCCTACGCCTATCGTAGGACCTGATCGAGGAACCAAGGCTGACAATCACTCAAACTTTGCCTTTAAAACAGAGGGAGATTGGGCAAGGGAATTATTATCGGGTCAAAAAGCCATTGTTGTCAATGGGGATCGGCATTGGCAATATGTGTCTAAGGATGCCTCGTCGGGATTAATGGAGTTTGGATCAGGGCCAGTCAGTGACTTTCATGCACAAGGTTGGCCCCCAAATGAGAAAAGACCTGAGCATCAGTTTCTTCGTGTAGCAGGGGGTTTTCTAGGAATTAAAATGGTTTATGAACAGCAAAAGCCGATTTTATATCTGACTCATTATGATGTCATGGGGAAGAAGTTGCACGAAGAAAGAATCAAAAATTAAGCATGTATTTTCCATTTTTATTAGTTAATTTCAAAAAATATATCTCTTTTGAGCGATCTTTAAAACCTAAATTAAACCTATCATTGCTATGAAAAATTTACTCATTGTTGCCATTCTATTTTTGAGTTTCCAACAAACATCTTTGGCGAAAGAGCCTAAATTAAAAAAGATTTTTACGGGTAAAAACTTCGATGGTTGGAAATTGCCAGAAGATTTAAGTTGCTGGCGCGCCGAGAAAGGTATCCTTTATGTGCGCAATAATGCGGCAAGAAAAGGAAGTAATTTATGGACAGAGAAGACGTACACCAATTTCATTTTCCAGGCAGATTATTTGTTGGGTGATGGGGTGGTTGATTCAGGTGTTTGGATGCGTTCAGAAAATGATCAAATACAAATAGGTATTTCAGGTTCATTAAAGCGCGACTTAACAGGTTCTCCCTACATTCCAAAATTGAGATATCCCGTTGAAGCAAAAGGAATTCTAGCATTAGTCAAGCCGACGGATTGGAACACGATGAAAATTAAAATGGAGGGCAAAACCTATACTGTTTGGTTAAATGGCGTGGAAGTGATGACTTATACTTCTGAAACTATTCCAGCCTCAGGACCCGTGGGACTTCAATTGCATCCTGGAAATGTGATGTCGATTCAATACCGCAACATCCGTTTGGCTGAGCTGCCTTAACGATTAAAAATCTTTTTCGCCGTAATCTGTTTTGGTTGATTTAACTTTTTGACCTCGGTCATTAATTCTAAATCCTAAACTGATCTGAAAGACGCGATCCCACTTTCGATAATCGGTACTACTGAAAAAATCTTTGGTTTGAGTTTGTATGGTTTGAACATTGGTGTTGAATATATTTTGTGCTTGGAAAGTGATACTCCCCTTATTTTGCCAGAGAGTATATTTCAAACTTGCATTCGATAAGAGTAATTCAGAGTCAATGCCCTGTGTAGTTACTGATTTGGATAGGTAATTGATATCCCAAGCAAAACGAAGTCGAGGCAAAATATCGATGACCGTATTTCCATTAAGGTTATAATTAAAACTATTTTGAGTGGTCTCAATCCCATTGAATTTTCCTTGGACATCAAACTGATATAAATTTCCAGATAAGTAAATTTTCCAATTTTTTGTCGCCTTGATTTCGGTTGTAAACTCCATTCCGGTGGATTGTGAATTTCCTGCATTTGTATAGGTTCTGCCTAAAATAGTTCTAGAATAGATTTCGTTGACTCTAAAAACTTTATCTTTTAAAAAGTTCACATAAGCCGTTGCCGTGAATGAGATATTTTCGTAGGACTTGCTTATACCTATTTCGACGATATCAGCTATTTCAGGTAACAAATTAGGATCTCCATTTTCAATGGTCTCTGCATGTCGGTGGTTTTTAAATGGGGACATTAATTTAGTGGTAGGCCTATCAATTCTACGGCTATAGGCTGTGCGAAATGAATAGCTGTCAGACAATTTCCACTGTCCTTGGAAGGAGGGAAATAAATAAATTTGATCCAGTGAATAGATTTTATTTGGTTCAGCATGATGAGTCAATGTCCTACTTAGGTATTCAGTGCGTAGACCAAGCGCATAAGTAAATATATTTTTTGTTCCATTTAATTGGACATATGGAGCATGAATTTTTTGCGATAATTTCATTTGATCACTAAAGTTAGGATCGGACTTCCATTGTTGGTTGCTCAGATTCAATCGTTCAAATAAAAAATCACCATCATGCTGAATTTGACGTATGTGATAGCCTATTTCTAATTTTCTATTGTTTGATAATGGAAGCAAATAGTCTATTTGAAACCTTAAGGCAGTCAGTGGACTTGTTTCGGTAGACCTTTCCCAAAGTAATAATTGGCTTGTTCCTTTATAGGTATCCGAATTATTTAATGGGCCTCCTAATTCAGAAAACTCATAAAGTGCTAGCAGAGATAGTTTACTTTTGTTTGCATAAATGTGACTATAATCTCCAGTAAATGTTTGAAATTTCCCGGAACGAACAAATAAGTTTTGATTATAGAATTCTTTGATGGGTGTTTTAAACGAATTTGAAAATAGGGATAAAGGAATTCCTGTTTGAACATACTCTTGGTAGTTCAAATTCGCCATTCGGTCGGTTTGTTTTTCCCCCACATACGCTGACCAGTTAAAGACATCGGTGGATTTAGGATAAAAGCTTCCCCCTGCACGCAAGGAATATTGAAAATCCCTATAGTCACGAACACCTGCGGAGGGCATGTAGGTCAATGAGTCTTTTAAAATGGTTCGAATTTCTCCTACGCGAAAGCCTTCAATATCAAAGCGCCTATAATCTGCTGCAGCAAAAATATTCCATTTTTTTTCTGCCAAAGTCCACATGATATCGCCTCCCCAGCGCAAAGGATTTGTACCAGCATTCATCATATTTCCTGACCATGAAGTTCCTATTTGGCTGTCTTTTTTGGTGATGATATTGATCATTCCGGCTTTTCCATCTGCATCGTATCTGGCCGATGGCGTCGTCAAGACTTCTACGCTTTCAATTAAATTGGACGGAATTTGCGCTAAAACATCAGCGGGGTTTCGACTAGACGGTTTGCCATCGACCAATAAAATAAATCCGGAACTACCTCTTAATGTTACATTGCCCTCAGTATTTACTGTCACCGAGGGCAGTCTTTGAATTAAATCAAGCCCCGTTCCATTGGCAGAATTTTGAAATTGACGCGTATTGAAAATTTGTTTATCTATTTGCAAATCACTCACTGAACGCTCACCTTGGACAAATACTTCGTTCAAAACTGTATTTTCAGGTTTTAGTTTGATCGTTAAAAACGAGTTTTTGCCTAAAATTGATGCATTATATGATCGATATCCCAAGGCCTGAACTTTGACGAAAGATATATTGGCCGGGATATTTTTAAAGCTAAATTGGCCCAAAGAATCGCTTAATAGTCCTTGGAATACCGTTGAATCTTTTTTCCAGAGGCTTACGTTAGCATAAGGGAGTATTTTTTCGGTAATTCCATCTTGAACAATTCCCTTCAGCATTTGATCTTGTCCCCAAACTTGTATGCTAATGAATAAGATGCTTGCTGTAAATACGTAAACTTTCAACTTACAAAAATAGCTATTATATTAGAACATATTAATATCATATTGTTAACAATCGCACTTTCAAAATGGTCAATAAACAATGGAGTCTGGTTTTAATTTTTAATATCGCATTTCTTCCTTTTGTATTTGGACAAAGACCCGCTCAGGGACCTATGTCGACCGATAAATTCAATCCAGTTAATCAGGGTTATTCGTTGGTTTGGGAAGATGAATTTAACGGAGGCCAATTAGACACGTTGAAATGGAAGCCCCGAGGTTTAGGAAAGCGTGCCCTTGGCTATGTTTCTACTGAGGCGATTCAAGTCAAAGACGGGCTTTTGAATTTATATGCCTTGAAAAGAAACGATTCCATTCTCATTAGTGCGGTTGGGACACAAGGAAAATTCATGCCCCAATACGGTTATTTTGAATGTAAGGCAAAGCTCCAAAATTCTCCTGGTGTTTGGGGTGCTTTTTGGTTGCAATCCCAGCAATTGGCCGGTGGAACTGACCCTAAAATATATGGAGCTGAGGTAGATATTATGGAGTTTTTTAAAAAATTAGGGACTGATATCGTTTCTCATAATGTGCACTGGGGACCTTATGGGGCGGGCCAACAAAGCACCCGAGGAATGCAAAGTTATCTCAAGGGAGTTAGTTCAGGTTTCCATACATTTGGATTATTGTGGACGCCTGAAACCTATTCTTTTTACATCGATGGACTTAAGTTTTATGAAGTTTCCGCTGGGGTTTCTCAAATTCCCGAATACCTGATTTTAAGTATGGAGATTCCCAGCGTCTTGGCCGAAATAAGTAAAACGGTTTTCCCTGACGTTTTTTCGGTGGATTATGTGAAGGTGTATCAGAAAAAATGAATCATATTAGTTAATCAGGTCTTCATTCAATGTTGCATATGAAAAATTTTAGAGGGAAGGTGATTTTATTTTTTTTCCAAATGCTTTTTTTTGCTACCTATGGCCAAAAAAATGATCAACCCAATATCATTATTATTTTGAGTGATGATCAAGGTTGGGGTGATCTAGGCTTTAATGGAAATCAAGCGGTTTCAACTCCGATGCTTGATAAAATGGCTAAAAATGGTGTATCCTTTCAGCATTTCTATGTAAGTCCAGTTTGTTCTCCCACCCGCGCTGAATTTTTGACAGGTCGCTACCATGTTCGCGGAGGTGTCTCCAGTACTTCTACGGGTCGTGTGAGATTAGATTTAGATGAAACAACCATCGCCCAAATTTTTAAAAAAGCAGGTTATTCAACTGCCGCCTATGGAAAATGGCATAATGGAGGCCAAGCGCCTTATCATCCTAATTCCAGGGGATTTGATGATTTTTATGGATTTTGTTCAGGGCATTGGGGCAATTATTTTAATCCCATTCTTGAACATAATGGTGAAATTACAAGGGGTAAAGGATTTATTACGGATGACCTGACCAACCACGCGATTGATTTTATAGGCCAACATTCAAAATCACCCTTCTTTCTGTACTTGCCACTGAATACTCCCCATAGTCCCATGCAAGTGCCTGAGAGTTATTGGGCTAAATATAAAAATATCGAATTGACTCAAAAAGGATCAATAGCTTCAAAAGAAAATAGTTTACACACAAAAGCAGCTCTGGCCTTATCAGAAAATATCGATTGGAATGTAGGCCGATTGTTGAGCCGATTGGATCAATTAAAGCTTACCAAGAATACCATCGTTATTTATTTTTCAGATAATGGACCCAACGGACATCGCTGGAATGACGGAATGAAAGGAATTAAAGGGACTACGGATGAAGGTGGCGTTAGGTCTCCTTTGATTATGCAATGGCCTGGAAAATTAAAAGGAGGGACCCAAATTAAAACGATTGCCAGTGTCATGGATTTATTGCCAACTTTGGCCGACTTGGCCAATATTCCTTTGGATTCAAAAAAGCCATTGGATGGAAAAAGTCTTAAGCCTTTTTTGTTGGGCCAACCAAATTCCTATGATGCTGATCGTATGATTGTTAATTATTGGAATAATCAATCAAGTGTTCGCTCACAAAATTTTAGATTATCTGCTGATGGCGCCTTATATAATTTAGAAGAGGATTACCATCAAACCAAAAATGTGGCGAATGCATTTCCCTCCGAATATCAAAAACTTCTAACGGTAAAAAAGAATTGGGAATTAGAGGTATTATCGGAACTTCCCAAAGAAGATAAGAGGCCTTTGATCATAGGCCATCCCGATTTAAAATTGACCCAACTTCCTGTCAGTGAGGGTTTGGGTCATGGAAATATGAAGCGTTCAAATCAATTTCCAAACGATAGCCACTTGACAAATTGGTTAACCAAAGAAGATTTTATTAGTTGGGAAGTAGCTCTCGAAAAAGAAGGCAATTTTAAAATTGATGTGTATTATTCTTGCTCCAAAGATAACATAGGTACGGAATTATCTGTCAGTTTTGGTGAAAATTCAGTCAAAAATGTGTTAAAAAAAGAAAATAATGTACCTCTAATCGGGATGGAGCATGATGCTGTACCAAGGGATGAATCTTATATCAAAGATTTTATATCTTTGAATTTAGGAACCATTCATTTGAAACCAGGAAAGGGGAGGCTTACATTAATGAGCCACAATTTGCTCAAAGCCAATGACCTTGACATAAAATTAGTGACACTACGACGTATCAATTAAATCAAACACTATGAAAAATTTACTCACATTATTTTTGGTCTTTAGTACATTTGCTGCATTTAGCCAGAAGCCCAACATCATTTTTATATTTTCTGATGACCATACTACCCAGGCCATTAGTGCTTATGGAAGTAAAATAGCTAAGACGCCTAACATCGACCGAATTGCCAATTCCGGTGCCATTTTGTACAATAACGTAGTAACAAATTCCATTTGTGGGCCTAGTCGGGCTACCTTACTAACCGGAAAATTCAGTCACATGAACGGTTACAAGGTAAATGAAAAAGTGTTTAATATAGACCAAGCGGTTTTTCCGGAGGCCTTGCAAAAAAATGGGTATCAAACGGCTTGGGTTGGAAAAATGCATTTAGGTGCTCTTCCGCATGGTTTTGATTTTTTAAATGTGTTGCCAGGCCAAGGATTTTATTACAACCCCGATTTCATTAATAAGAACAATGAAAAGATACAATACGAAGGCTATGTGTCTGATTTGATTACTAAATTTTCAAAGGAGTGGTTGGAGCAAAGAGATCAATCTAAACCCTTTTTTATGGTGGTCGGCCACAAGGCTACGCACCGGGAATGGTTTCCGGACATACAGGATTTAGGTTCCTATGATGATGTCAATTTCCCGGTTCCGGATAATTTTTATGACAACTATGAAGGCCGGCCTGCCGCGAGAGACCAAGATATGACGGTAGACAAAACGATGGTATTGGGCTCGGATTTGAAGGTAAATGCCAACTTCAAC
>JABMMK010000152.1 GCA_013205605.1 Cytophagales bacterium
CAGTTCCCGCCATAGAAGATGGATTAAAACCAGTTCAAAGACGTATTTTGCACGCGTTAAATGAAATGGATGATGGCCGTTTTAATAAAGTGGCTAATGTTATTGGACAAACCATGCAATATCATCCTCATGGAGATGCCTCCATAAATGATGCCATCGTTAATTTGGGCCAAAAAGAATTGCTTTTTGATTGCCAAGGCAACTGGGGAGATGTTAGAACAGGGGATAGCGCCGCAGCAGCTAGGTATATTGAGGTTCGCTTATCAAAATTTGCGAACGATGTAGTATTTAATAATCAAACTACCCACTGGCAATTGTCATATGACGGTCGTAAAAAAGAACCGATCACATTGCCGATTAAATTTCCTTTATTATTAGCCCAAGGGGTGGAGGGGATTGCTGTTGGTCTAGCGACCAAAATTATGCCTCATAATTTCTGTGAGTTATTACAAGCTTCCATTGATTTATTATCTAATAAGAAAGTCAACTTGTTTCCTGATTTTCTGACAGGGGGTATGATGGATGCAAGTTCATACAATGATGGATTGCGTGGAGGTAAAATCAGAATACGAGCAAGAATAGAAGAATTTGATAAAAAAACTTTACTCATAAAGGAGATTCCTTTTAGCACAACTACCACTTCTTTGATTGATTCAATCATCAAAGCAAATGATTCAGGAAAAATAAAAATTAAAAAAGTTATTGATAATACTGCGAAGGATGTCGAAATTCAGGTGCAGTTGGCCCCAGGAATATCGCCAGATGTCACCATTGACGCATTATATGCCTTCACTGATTGTGAAATATCAATTTCACCAAATGCCTGTGTAATTATTGAAGATAAACCTCATTTTGTAGGTATAGCTGAAATTTTAAGAGTTAGCACGAATCAAACAGTTGAATTATTAAAAGAAGAATTAGAAATTAGAAAAAGTGAGTTAATGGAAAAACTTCTATTCAGTTCACTAGAAAAAATATTTATTGAAAATCGGATATATCGTAAAATTGAAGAGTGTGAAACATTTGAGTTAGTTATATCTACGGTAGATGAAGGTTTAGATCCTTTTAAAAAGGATTTTTACAGAGAAATAACGGAGGAGGATATATTAAAATTATTAGAAATTCGAATTAAAAGGATTTCGAAATTTGATAGTTTTAAGGCTGATGAGTCCATGCGACGCTTAGAAGATGAACTTAAAGAAGTGGAGGAAAATTTAGCTAATTTAATTAGATATGCCATTGATTATTTCAAAAACTTATTACTGAAATATGGCAAAGGGAAAGAGCGCAAAACTGAAATAACTAATTTTAATACTATTTCTGCCACCGTAGTGGCTGCAGCAAATCAAAAGCTATATTGTAATATGTTAGATGGATTTATCGGATATGGTCTTAAAAAAGATGAATATGTGATGGATTGTTCTGATATAGATGACATCATTGTTATTCGGTTGGATGGAACTTGCATCGTAACAAAAGTTCAAGAAAAAGTATTTGTTGGCAAGGATATCCTTTATTGCTCGGTATTTAAGAAAAATGATGATCGTAAAGTTTTTAACATTTGTTATGCGGATGGAAAAACAGGTATTACCTATGTTAAACGCTTTAAAGTGACTTCAATTACGCGTGATCGAGAATATAAATTAGTAGGCAATCATGCTAAATCTAAGATTACCTATTTTTCTGCGAATGAAAATGGAGAAGCGGAGATTGTACAAATTAGTTTAACGGCAAATTGCACAGCCAAAATAAAACAGTTTGATTACGATTTTGCAAAATTAGCTATAAAGGGACGGGAATCATTAGGCAACATGTTGACCAAATATCCTGTTAGAAAAATTATTCAAAAGTCAGCTGGTATATCCACATTAGGGGGCGTAGATATTTGGTATGATCCAACGATAGGGAGGTTAAATAGGGATCAACATGGAAATCATATAGGCAATTTTGAACCCAATGATTTTATTTTAGCGATTTATGTTAATGGAAATTATGAGCTTACAAATTTTGAATTAACGAATCGGTATCCTGCTGAGGAAATTTTATATTTAAAACGATTTAACAGCAAAAGCATTATTTCAGCTGTTTATTTTGATGGAAATAATAAATCTAATTACATCAAACGATTTAAATTAGAAACGACTACCGTCGATAAAAAGTTTTTATTTATTTCTGATTCTAAAAATTCTAAGCTATTAACGGTCACTGATAATTATTCACCTAATGTTCAAATTAAGCATAAATCGGATGGAAAATCTAGTGAAACCAATATCATACCGATAGGAAGTATTGTTGAGGTAAGAGGCTGGAAAGCCATAGGTAGTAAATTGAATTATTCAAAAATTGTTGATATTCAGTTTGTCGAAACGGAAGAAAATGATTCTTTAGAAGCTACAGAGGCTGAGGTAATAAATTATTCATCAAATATTGATGAAAACAATGATTCTAATACAGAGGAAGAAAAAAATGATTCAGTAGAAAAATTATCAGATGAAATTCCTATGGAAATAATTAACATTGAATCTTTTACTAGTGAGGTTTCTGAGAAAAGCGAACCCATAGTCCTGGAGGAAGATGAAGTAGTTACCAATAATAGTAAAATAGACGATATCCCATTTGAAATTAATACGGGTAACGATGAAACAGATGTTCCTATGACTATAAAATCAAAGACAGACGAAAATTTACACAGTGATTTAAATAATGGGGCTCAGTTAGGTCTGTTTTAATGGAAAATGCACAAAATAATAAAAAAATTCAAAATGCATGGGCATTTTATGATTGGGCAAATTCTGTACACTCGTTAACGATAACATCGGCGATATTCCCAATTTACTTTCCAATAGCCGCAGTCGTATTAGGCTCCGTTACTCCTAATTTAATTCCAATATTGGGGAATTTATTATTGCCTAACACAGTAATTTATTCGTATACCATATCTTTTGCATTTTTAATTTTGGCTGTTTTAGTACCAATGTTAAGTGGGATAGCCGATTATTTAGGCAACAAAAAAGCCTTTATGCGTTTTTTTTGTTATTTGGGTTCATTAAGTTGTATTGGTTTGTTTTTCTTTACCAAAGGAAGTTATTGGATAGGTACATTAGGTTTTTTATTTTCAATTATTGGATGGGGTGGAAGTATTGTATTTTATAACAGTTTTTTACCAGAAATAGCGACTAAAGACGAATATGATCAATTGAGCGCAAAAGGTTTTGCTTTGGGCTATATTGGGAGTGTTATTTTATTATTACAAAATTTATCTATGTTGCTGTTGCCTAATTTATATGGTAACATATCCAGTGAATTAGCCAGTAGAATATCATTCTTATCTGTGGGAATATGGTGGTTAGTATTTGCTCAAATACCCCTCCATTATTTACCTGACAATAATAAATCACTAAAATTAAATACTAGTTATTTAACAGGTGGATTTAAAGAATTGAATAATGTATTAATAAAAATACGTAGCATAACCTCGATTAAATTATTTTTAATTTCATTTTTTTTGTACAATCTAGGAGCTCAAACAGTTATGTATTTAGGGGCGCTATTTGGTAGTCAGGAATTACATTTACCCACAGATGCGTTAATCATTACGATTCTTTTAATTCAAATTGTAGCAATCCCTGGAGCATTTACTTGTTCTTATATTTCAAAAAAATTCGGTAATATTTTAGCTCTCATTATAATTGTTTCTATTTGGATTTTGATCTGTTGTTTTGCTTATTTTGTTTATGGCCAAGTACAATTTTATGTTTTAGCGATATGCATAGGTTTTGTGATGGGAGGGATTCAAAGTAATAGTAGGTCTAGTTATGCCAAGTTGTGTCCAAATGATGAAAAAGATTTAGCTTCTTTCTTTAGTTTTTATGATGTATGTGATCGATTAAGTACTGTTTTAGGTACTTTTTTATTTGGTATCGTTATTCAAATGACTGGAAATATGCGAGTAGGCATATTAATTTTAACTGTATTTTTCTCGTTTAGTTTGTTGTTTTTATATCGCTTGAATAAACTCAATAAACTAAATATTTAACGGTATAACTGATTTGTTATTGGATGATATCCACTCTAAAGGGATTACGGATAATATCTCCTCCTTCAAAGCATTTATAATTCCTTTTCTATTATAATTCTCTGAATATATTAATGCTATTTCTCTCACAGGAGTATTAAAAGGTATTTTAAATATTTTCTTTTTAGTTGAATCATTTACGTAGTCTACCAACATATGAGGTATAATAGTTTGACCATTTCCATTTTCAGCTAACCTTAGCATCGTTTCTAAACTTCCAGTTTTGTATATAATTTGGCTTTCTGAAATTGATTTATTTCTTAAATTACATATC
>JABMMK010000153.1 GCA_013205605.1 Cytophagales bacterium
ATTGGGTAGCGCCATGGAATGCTCCTGGGGCGCCTGGGAAGTTCCAATTAAAAATCAATGGCAAAGCACTCAAAGAAACCTTTGGCACTAAAAGTGCTACTTGGCACTGGCATGATGGTGGAATGGTGAAAGTTGGCACCCAAGCAAAATTAGCCTTACATGATTTAACGGGTTTTGAAGGCCGCTGTGAAGCCATTTTGTTTTGCAAGGATCCAGCATTTAAACCCAGCAACGACGTAGCGGCATTGACCAAATTTCGCCGCCAATTATTAGGGTTACCTGAAAATCCAGCCGATGGAGGTCAATTTGATTTAATCGTTTCAGGTGGAGGATTAGCCGGAACATGTGCGGCCATCGCGGCAGCTCGAAATGGGGTTAAAGTGGCTTTAGTTCAAGACCGACCGGTGCTGGGCGGCAATGGAAGTTCAGAAGTTAGGGTGTGGCCTGAGGGGCATACCAATAAAGATTTGTTCCCACATATAGGGGACATCGTTAATGAAATTTTACCTCCTATTAAGAAGGGAAATGGACAAGTGTTTAATGGAGTAGCTGCTAATTATTACGACGATGCGCGTAAATTAAAGGTGGTTAAATCTGAACCCAACATTACCCTATTGATTAATCATCGGGTCATTAAAGTGGAAACCGAAGGCGAAGTGATTACTTCTCTTTTAATTCAAAGCACGCTTAATTCACGTCAGTATAGATTGACAGGTAAATTATTTGCCGACTGTACCGGGGATGCGTCCATTGGTTTTAAGGCAGGGGCCGACTATGAATATAAGGTGGAGAATTTAATGGGGAGTACCAATTTGTTTAATGTCTTGGACGCAACCAATAAAGAAGAAGTACTTGCCTGTGAGTGCAAAGACAAGAGTGCCTTAGCGCTTAAATGCGATATTGGGGATTATAATCAACCATTCCCACGATGCCCTTGGGCCCTGGATTTATCGGATAAACCGTTTCCAGGAAGAAAAGGCGTGAAGACTTTTGGGAAAGAGGGTTTGCAGTCGTTTGCCAACATGTGGTATTGGGAGAGTGGGTTTGATAAGGATCAGGTTAACCAAATAGAAATGATTCGTGATCATAATTTTAGGGCGATGTATGGCGCTTGGGATGTGATAAAAAATGTAGATAAAATGTATCCGAAACACCGATTGGGTTGGTCTGCTTTTATTGCCGGCAAAAGGGAATCACGCCGACTGATGGGAGATTTTATTTTAGATGCGGAAGACTTTAAAAAACAAAGGAAATTTGAAGACCCTGCTTTTCCTTGTTCATGGCACGTGGACTTACATTCCCCTAAAAAGGAATTTAAAAATGGCTTTGAAAACAATGAATTTGTAGCCGATTATACCCGTGGTGTTGAATACCAATATGGAGAAGTGTATTGGGCGCCATATCGAACATTGTACAGCCGTAATATAAAAAATCTATTCATGGCAGGTCGCTGCATCAGCGTTTCGAAAACAGGATTAGGTCCTGTGCGCGTAATGAAAACCTGTGGAATGATGGGTGAAATTGTGGGCAAAGCGGCTTCTATTTGCATTAAAAAATCGACAAATCCGAGAGGGGTTTATACGAATCATATTAAAGAATTACATGAATTAATGCGAAAACCTGGGACGGCGAGAGCTTAGTTGTTGACGTCTTTCAAACAACCCCATTACATGTTAATAAATTTAGCTATGGGCGGTATAAATGGGGGAGATCCTTCCCAAACCGAATTCCCTAATCGCATGGCATTGGATTATGTTCGCGTGTATCAAAAGAAATAAAAGGTTATTTGACCGAAATTATTACTCGCGAAAATGAATCAATTCAAAAGGATTTGTCGGGGCATTAATTTTTAAAAATCAACTTTTTCCCCGAGGCATATTGGCAATTGACCATTGAAATGTTCGTCGACAATCCATCTGATTTTATTTCTGATTGTACTGTTTCGATGAACAGGTTTTCTAATTTGATTCCATCTACTTTAGAAAATACTAAACCTTTACTTTCCTTGTTGGACGTGCTTTTAATTTTAAGCCCAGCCAAACGGACTTGCTTGCAAGCCGTCAATGCAATGACATTTCCACAGGCATTTTGCAAATTAAAACCTTCGATGTTGACGCCACTAC
>JABMMK010000154.1 GCA_013205605.1 Cytophagales bacterium
AAAGAGCTGGAACTACGTCTTTATTGCCTCTTTCAACTAGTAGTCTTTGAGCTTGTAAACGCCAAAATAAATTCGAATTACTTAAAGCCGCCACGCAATTTTCTGGAGAATTTAAGTTGACCGGAGTATAAGCAGGCGCTTGATTATAGCCTACTCGGTAAATTCTACCATGCGTATAATCACGCAAATCATGGTCATAGGCATTGCCTAAACCATTGGTCCAACCTTTTGGCGTGGGATTATGTTGTATGATGAAACTATACCAATCCGCAATCCAAAGAGCTCCATCCGGACCCACTTGTGCAAATACCGGCGAAACCCATTCATCTGCTCCAGCCAAGAAATTAAATGCCTCTTGGTCATTGAAATCGGACCCTGTTTTTACGGTTCTATTTTGGTGTACCACATGGCCCGTTGGCTCCGAAACGAAGGCAATTTGGTTCCAATATTTTTTAGGAAACGCGCGTGCCGAATAAAAATTATGACCAGCCGCAGCGGTATATCCCCCAAATACATCCACTTGACGTACTTTTTTGGTGATCGTCTTCATGTCTTTATGGGTGTCAATATTCTTACTTCCATTTAGACTGAAGGGCGCATTCCAGATATTGCGATGGGGAATCGCCATGTACCAACCGTGTGCATTGTTGGCCGTCGAACCAAATACATCTCCCGCTTCATTGAAATCAAAACCCCATGTATTATTAGAAGTAGTCGTCATGTGTTCCATTTTGGAACCATCGGGCTTAAACCTGAAAAAGGCCTGAGCAAACTGCAATGAATCAGCACCCACTTTTCCTTTATATCCTGAATAACCGACACAACCCCAAATCCAGTTATCAAATCCATAATGTAAATTAGATGGTCCAGCATGCGTATCACCAGTTCCAAAACCCGTGATTAACACTTTTTGCTGATCAGCAACCCCATCTCCATTGGTATCTTTGATGAATAAAATATGTGGTGCTTGTGAAACAACCAATCCTCCGTTGGCAAAAACCATACCGGTAGGAATACTTAAACCCTCCGCAAACCGAGTAAATTTATCTGCTTTACCATCGTTATTCGTGTCTTCGCAACGTAAAATATAGTCGCTTCCGCCACTCGCCTTGCGCTCATTGGGGTAGTCTTTGGTAATCAACACGTACAATAAACCTTTTTCGTCCCATGCCATCGCGATGGGGTGCATGACATTGGGCTCAGAGGCAAAAACCTGTAAATTAAAATCAACCGGGATTTGAATGTATTTCACAGATTCCTCTGGACTTAATGGCAATTGCTGCAACTGTACTCCGGGACGCTTTTCGTAGTTGGGCAGTCTGGCTTCGCGATAAGCTAAGGGAGCTAATTTTAATTGGTCCAACAAAGCTCTTTTTTCTTCACCGACCGCATACAAAATACCTTGAGTGATTAATTGTTGGAACCCTTCCGTGTCCCAAGTTCTTTCATCGTGTCCATAGGCCGTGTAAAAAACATTTCCTTTTCCATAGGTACGAATCCAAGTATATGGCTCTGTGCTTGCTCCTGGCTTATCTTTTGCTTGTTCTGGGCCAAGAATTCTAGACTGCAAAACGATATTGTCGGGCTGTAATTTACTGTGTAAATAGGTTTCATCAACCGTCTTGATCCCAGGAAAATCTTTTAGCACAAGATGTCCGGGCATTTCATTTTTGATGCGAATGGAATCCATTTTATGGCGCCAAAATTGGCCTCCCACCATTTTGACAAATTCAGGAGAATTTCTAAAACACCAAGAAGCGCAATGCAAAGCGACTAATCCATGTCCTGAAGCGACATATTTTAAAAGGGCTTTTTCTTGAGGTGCGGCGATAGAATCCTGATTGGCAAATAAGATTAATGCGTCAAATTTGTTTAAAAATTCATCATTTAAATCCTTTAAATTATCAGTATAGGTGATATTCATCCCTTTAACCCCTACGGCAGATTGCAAAGAAGGATATCTGTCAAAAGGCTTGTGGTGACCTTTATCCCCCAAAAATAGGAGTTGCAGACGCCTGCCTTTCGGGGCATTTTGCGCCAAAGTGGTCACAATCGAACAAATTGAAAACAATACAAGTAATAATTTTTTCATTTCAAATAGGTTTTGTTGGCCGTCTTTTTTCGGCTATTAGAATTTTGGTATTTCAATAATCTTTCCACCTTGTAAAGCCGATTCGTGGGCTAATATACCCACGGAGGTCCAATTGGCCGACTGTGGAGCATTAGGGAATGGATCGCGATCTGCGGCTAATGCCTGTAAAAATTCATTGACTAAATGTGGATGTGATCCCCCGTGGCCTCCTCCTTGGGTAAAGGAAAGATGTTGGTTTTCATCTTCATCGTATACACCTTTAGTGGTAAATCGCTGAATTTCTTCTGGCAAATAATGAGCGTAATCGGGTGTGGGTACTTTTTCTGGAATTTCTGGCTCAGGTTTCTTAGCGGTGTGAATAACTAATTCTTCCCCTTCAATTAAAGGCCATTCCACGGATTTTTTTGATCCATAGACTTCAAAACTTTCA
Organism: Cytophagales bacterium; assembly: GCA_013205605.1. Taxonomy (GTDB): domain Bacteria; phylum Bacteroidota; class Bacteroidia; order Cytophagales; family Spirosomataceae; genus Aquirufa. The sequence continues at coordinate 2,523 of JABMMK010000154.1, forward strand.
CGGTATTGCCTTGCTACGTCAAACAACGAGCGGTAAACCATCGCGCTTAAATCAGAATCTCTAAATTTGATATGTGCGGACTCAACGGCAAAAGGAGAATTATAATGGGCGATCAATTCTTCGCGAATTGTTCCGGATCCAAAACAAGACACATATTCCGCCTCCAAACGCAACAATCCCGCCACTGGCCCCACGCAATGGGTGGCATAGTGCATCGGAGGAAGCCCAGGCCAGTAATCAGGCCAACCATCCATTTCTTGTTGGTGTGAAGCTTTCAAAAACTGTATTTTTCCTAATTCCCCTTTGTCATAAAGCTCTTTGATGTATAAAAACTCTCTAGAATAAACCACGGTTTCCATCATCATGTACTTTTTTCCCATTTTACGGGAAGCCTCCACGATCGCCTTGCATTCTTCTACGCTCGTAGCCATGGGAACGGTACAGGCTACATGTTTTCCAGCAAGCAAAGCTTTGAGGGTTTGTTCGGCATGTAAATGAATGGGAGAGTTAATGTGAACGACGTCAACAGCCGGATCTTTAATTAATTCTTCAAAATCAGTATAGCGTTTTTCGATTCCATATGCATCCCCAATCGCCTGCAGCTTTTCAGCGTTTCGCTGGCAAATGGCATACATATTTGCCAAAGGATGTTTTAAATAAATAGGGATAAATTCTGCCCCAAAACCAAGGCCCACAATGGCAACGTTGTACTTTTTCATTTAATTAATAGGTTTAAATTCAACAGGTAACTTATAATTTTGCTACTCTCGTTTTTATTTTTGTGATTAGCTTTTCCAGCTTTACTAACTTTTAAAAAGTTAGTAAAGCTAAAAAAGCTTTTTGATAAAGGGGAAGAGAAAATAGATTTTTTAGACCAATTTATTGGATTTTTTTAAAAAAGGTTGGGCCATGACGGTTAGAACTAGCAAAATGGTGCCCCAATAAAAGCCTGGTTGCATAATTTCTTTGCTACCAAAAATATAAATCGCTAAAATAATTCCATAAACGGGTTCCAGCGTGATGACTAAGTTGATGGAGAACACAGAGAAAACTTTATATAAATGGATGGTTTCTGTGTACGCATACACGGTACAAACCAGCGCTAAAATTCCAATCCAGAGCCAGTCGAGTCCCAACGGGAAATATCCAGCAAGCCCATCAAATGCCCCAAAACTCCAAACCATTCCGGTCATGATTCCCGCCGCAATCATTTCATAAAAGGTAATTAATTTTGGGTCATGTGTATCCGTGAATTGGCCATTGACCACCGAAAATAGCGCACCAAAAAACCCAGAAGCGATGCCCATAAGCAATCCGAGCCACTGTGCCTGTTGGACCGAAAAAATGATGACTAAAGCCACGATGACGAGTAGCCCTAAAAAAACTTCAATCATCGAAATGCGTACTTTCTTGGCAATTGGCTCAATTAATGAGGTCCAAAATGTTTGTGTAGATAAGCCTGCCAGGCACATGGCCACGTTAGAAACTTTTACCGCGCCAAAAAACAATAGCCAATGCATCGCGACAAATCCCCCATTTAAAATCCACACCCATAAAACAGAGGTACTTACTCGAAAACTTTTTTTACTGTAACGAATAATCAAAGCCAAGCTGATCGACGCGATCACACATCTGACAAATACGATGGTGAGCGTGTTTGCCTGAGTCATATTGCCTAAAATGGCCGTGAAAGCGTAAATGATGACAATGAAATGGATTTTGAAATAGTCCAGTAGGCGCGGCGCGGTCTTCATCTTATCGAGGTAATGTATAATAAAGTCCAATACCCACGGTACCAAAAACAATGTTTGGGAGCCATACTGCCAACAATGGAGGCATTCCACCCCCTTCAGCAATTCCCTTGCTCATCATGAAAAATAAGATGTAAATAAAAGCCAAACTAAAGCCAAGCGCGATTTGAAATCCTACGCCACCACGGGATTTACGCGCCGACACTAAGAAGCCAATGATCGTTAAAATGATCACAGAAATGGGATTGGCATAGCGTAAATACTTTTCGATTAAAAATACTTCTATGCCATCAGCTCCCCGCGAACGAACTAAATCGATGTGCCGATTGAGCTCAGGCAAGGTA